>JBJECY010000037.1:0-14815 GCA_051871515.1 Muribaculaceae bacterium
GTTGAGTTCTTCAAATTTATTCGCTAATTTTGCACTTGCAGGTAGAATCTGCGCAAGAAAGCAAGCTAATGCGCGCCCCAACAAGCAGCAGCACACCGCGGCAGCAGCCAATTCATGCAAAATCCCGCCCATGAAGCGCCAACAGCCTCCGCCGGCATCAATGCCACTATAATTGTGAACCTTTAACGAGGCTCAACACTGCCCTTTTTTCGGTGCTTATGCGATAGCTCTTCTGCATGCAATTGCCATAGCCGCGGAAGCATGTGATTGCGCTCTTGGAGCGTGTGGTTGCGGGGCGTGTGTTGCAGCGGTGTGACGTGTGGAATTTTTTACGACAAAAGCGTAAATATTACCAACGCATAAGTTTGAAACCAAAACTCTTAGCGGCAGTAACTTTGGGAAAAATTTAAGCAAAAAAGAAGAACAATATGAAACTGACACGTTTAACAATGGCATGTGTGGCCAGTTGTGCCATGCTGATGGCATCGGCCCAGAGTAGTGGTGAGGCTTTTGAGCCACATTGGAGACTGGGCTTGCAGGCCGGTGCTGCTTACACCCTTGGTGAGGGTTCGTTTTCTGATTTGTTATCACCTGCTGCGCAGATATCAATTGCTCGTAAATTCAATCCCGTGATTGGCTTGCGCCTCTCTGTTGCAGGTTGGGAAAGCCGCGGCGTATGGGTTGACCCTGAGCAAAAATACAAGTATAACTACATAGCTCCTAACATTGAGGTTACTGCAAGCCTCACCAATGCCATTTGGGGATATAACCCAAATCGCGTGGTGAATGTTGACCTCATGGCAGGCGGCGGACTGAATATGGGCTTTGGCAACGATGACGCTCAGGAAGTGCAATCGCGCTATTCAAGCGTTGATTTTCGCCATTTGTGGGACGGCACAAAGCTGCGCCCTGTGGGCCGTTTTGGCTTGAGCGTGAACTTCAGAGTGAGCGAGCGCGTTGACCTCACAGTTGAAGGTAATGCCAACATCATTTCTGACCATTACAATTCAAAACACGCCCCCAACTGCGACTGGTATTTCAACGCATTGGCAGGTGTGAGCATACGTCTTGGCGGCAGCAAGGCTAAGCCTCTTGCCATGGTCCCCGACCCCGAACCTGTTCAGGAACCTGCTCCTGTGCAACCAGTGGTTACTCCTGAGCCAGAGCCGGAACCGGCTCCTGTGGTGGCCCAAGAGCCCGAGCAGATTCAGGTGAGCGTGTTCTTCACCATCCGCTCGTCGCGCATCCGCGAGGCTGAGCGCGTGAAGTGCGATGAGGTGGTACGTTTCCTTAAATCGCACCCCGATGCTAAGGTGGTTGTCACCGGTTATGCCGACCGTGGCACCGGCAACGCTCGCGTCAACAAGCGTTACGCTGCCAACCGCGCCAACAGTGTGACCCGTTACCTCAAAGAACAGGGCATTGATGCCAGCCGCATCACCACCACATCGAAAGGCGACACCGAGCAACCGTATGCCGAAAACGACCTTAACCGCGTGAGCATCTGCGTGGCTAAATAATTAGCTTTTTCAGGCATGATTTTTTAGGGGAAAGTGATGGTCTTCAATAGTAAAAATTCAAAATAAATCTTTTTCATCACAATTGTAATATACACTGATATACAGGTGTTTATCTTGTAAGGAGGCATGTAGCTGTTTGCTGCGATGCCTCCTTTTCAATTGGGCGGATTGACGATAGCCATTCCCGAGTGATTAGCGCAACGCAAGCCACGGCATGGCTGCTTGTTCTCGCTTAATAAATCGTTCAACACAAACGTGATTTGCTGCGTGATGTTTTGCCAATGCTGATGTTTTGAGATTGGCTTTGACCATAAAAGTTGCGTATTCGCACCGAATAGCTTAATTTTGCCTGATGAAGTCGGGGCAAAACGCACGGCATCCATTTGCCGTTTGCCCGGCAGTACGTTTGAATTTATCTCAAAAATCATTCTTTAAGATGGCACTCGCAGAACAGTTTATTACCCAGATTCATGATTTGCTTGGCGACGAAGCCCAAGCACTGATATCATCAATAACCGATACCGAGGCATCGGTGTCGGTGAGAATCAACAGCAGCAAGGCTCACCCCGAATGGCTTGGCGACCTTGAACGAGTGCCCTGGTGTGCTGCCGGAGCTTATTTGCCACAGCGTGTGCCCTTCACCTTCGACCCCGATTTCCTTGCCGGAAGGTATTATGTGCAAGATGCATCGTCGATGTTCATTGCTTATGCCATAAACAAGCTGGTGAGTGCGCCAGTGCGCTACCTCGACCTCTGCGCGGCTCCCGGCGGCAAGACCACCGCCGCCATCGATGCTCTGCCGCAAGGCTCACTGGTGGTTGCCAACGAGATTGTGCCATTGCGCGCAAAAATCTTGCTTGAAAACGTGCTCAAATGGGGTGCTCCCAACGTGGTGGTCACCAATAATGCTCCGGCAAATTTCTCGCGATTCCGCGGATTCTTTGACGTTATAGCCACCGATGTGCCTTGCAGCGGCGAGGGCATGATGCGCAAGGATGCTGAGGCAGTTGAGCAATGGACCCCTTCGCTGGTTGAGAGCTGCGCCGAACGCCAAAGGAGCATCATTGCCGATGTGTGGCAGTGCTTGCGCCCCGGCGGTTTGCTGATTTACAGCACTTGCACTTATAACCGCCTTGAAAACGAGCTAATGGTGGAGCACATATGCAATGAATATGGCGCAACCACGGTTGACCTTGCACCCGATGCTTCGTGGGGCATAATGCCTGCAATAGGCAGCAGTCATCATTGTTATAGGTTTATGCCGCATAGGTTGGGCGGCGAAGGCTTGTTCATGTGCGTGCTGCGCAAGAGCGAAGGTTCTGCCGATGAATATGCTGCTAAAAGCGGTAAAGGCAAGGGCGCAAAGGCAACGCCACAGGAGCCGGTGCCGGCGCAGGTGAAAGGCTGGATTGACCATTGCGAAAGCTATCAACTAAGTTGCCACGGCGGCGAAGTGACGGCATTGCCCAGCGCAAGCAGTAGAGCCATCGAGGATTTGCAGCAGCACCTAAAAGTGTTGCATGCCGGAGTGTGTCTTGGTAGCATAAAAGGCAAAAACTGTGTGCCGCATCCATCATTGGCATTAAGCAACGCGCTGAATCACAACGCCTTTGAATGTATTGACGTTGACTATGCCACCGCCATTGCCTATTTGCGAGGCGAGTCAATCACGCTGCCGCAAGCCGGACGCGGCTATGTGCTCGTCAGTCACCAAGGCGCGGCATTAGGCTTTGCAAACAATCTTGGCAACCGAGCCAACAACCTATATCCCAAAGAGTGGCGCATACGCAGCACCCACGCCCCCGAGCAAAAACCCCGTGTGCTCAATTCCACAAAATAACCCACCCTCGCATGCCCTCTGCCCCACTCCACAGCGCAACCTGTAAGTGACGCTCAGGCGCACAGGGACTTTTATTGTGCTCCAGATTTCATAGGTGAGAGATATAAAAAAGCGGAAGAGGCTGTTTTAGAGCCAATTCCGCTGTATTTAAATCATTGATGGCTGCGTTGCAAACCAATCAATATTCTTCCTCGTCAAAGAAGAAGTCGTCTTTGCTTGGGTAATCGGGCCAGATGTCTTCAATAGTTTCGTAAACATCGCCTTCGTCCTCTATTTCCTGAAGGTTTTCAATAACCTCGGCAGGTGCACCTGAGCGCATAGCATAGTCAATCAGTTCATCTTTGGTTGCTGGCCATGGTGCATCTTCAAGCTTGGTTGCTAATTCAAGTGTCCAATACATAATCTTATATATTTTAGTATTTATAAATCAATAAGTGGTTATCTTAAAATTTTGCGCAAAAGTAATACTTTATTTTGATAACTTACTATGATATGATGCTAAAATTTGTCCAAAAGCCAATTACGATTGTTAAATCGTGTGAAAGTTGCCAAATAGGCAGCCCCTGCTGCTTGGCGCTGACGGCGTGTCAGTGTTGGTTATACTGCACTTTCACAGCGGTTTAAGGGTAAAACAGTCAACATCGCATGCCCATGTGAATGGACTTCCCATGGTGATGGTGTTGTAACCCGGTTTTAGGGTGATTTCAAAAGTGCTATGCTGAAGTGTGCCAAATTCTTCATTGTTCGAGCTGATGTTTTGCACGTTGTCGCCGTTGACGTTCACCTCCAAGCAGGCGTTTTTCTGCGGCACATAGCTCACTGTGATGCTGTATTTGCCACCTTTACGGCTATAAACATTATCCCACACTGCCACGTTGCGGCTTGTGCCGCCCAAGCGGGTCACCACCATGCCTCCCGACGCACCTTCCATGGCTGCGTGAGCCACTGGCTTGCGCTGCTTGCCCAAATCGTTGTAACAGGGCAAATAGGCACATTCAGCCTCGTAGAGCTGCGGTTCAAGGCGTTGCCCGGCTGTGAGCATGAGCACGCTCACGCCGTGGGGGTTGACGGTTTGAGTGATGGTGTTGGTGACTGCATCGAGGTTGGTGCGAGTGAGCAGGTTGCGCACTTTCACCTTGCCGCCCATCTCCAAAGCGCTGAGTGGCACACTTATGCTGATGGCGCTATCGGTGGGATTATAGAACACCGCCACGCGTCGCGGTCCACGCAACTGCTCAACATCTTTCACCAGCACATAACCGCCTTGCTGACTGCGATGAGCCACATAGGCTTGCAACCCGAGCGGGTCTTGATTGATGGCAATAAGCTCAGGATTAAGCAGCAGATTGAGTGATGAGCTTGGTATCTTGGTGAGGTTGCATCCAATGAGCAGCGGCGAGCTCATGGCACACCACATGGCAAAGTGAGTGGCCTCCTCGTCGTCACTCAAACCGCGCCCAATCTCCAGCATGTCCATATCGTTGTAGTGCCCGTTGCGAGCAAACGCCGAGAGATAAAGGTTCTTGCTAATGATGTGTTTCACTGATTGCCACGAAGCGCTAATGTCGCCGCTGATGCGCCACGAATCGGCCACCTCAGCAGCCCAGGTGCCGGGGAAAGCCCATCGGCACAGATTGAGCGATATGCGCCGCGGGCACACTTGGCTTATGGCTTGGCGTATGTGAGTGTAGCGTTCCTGCTCGTCAAGCTCAAGGTCTTGCGCTCCGCCGCAGAAGTCAATCTTGATATAGTCAAATTTCCATTTGTTGAAAAACAGGTCGGCATCCATCAGCTCGTGTCCATAAAGTCCCGAGCCTACCCCGGCTTCGTCAGCATCCCAAATTGAGCCGCAAGTGTTGGTTCCGGCATCGGAATAGATACCGGCTTTGAGCCCCAATGAATGTATGTGGTCAACCACGGGGCACATTCCACCCGGGAAACGAGCGGCGTTCTCGTGCAGCACACCCAACGAGTCGCGCCATCCAAAAAAGCCGTCATCAATGTTGATGTAGCTATAACCGGCATCGCGCAGCCCGGTGGCCACCAACGCGTCGGCTTGCCGCATTATCAACGAATCGCTGATGTGTACTCTATATGTGTTCCATGAGCTCCATCCCATCACCGGCGGCGCCCACTTAGTTTCTTGACTGTTGCACAGCATCACAACACACATTGCTGCGATTGCAAGAATAAACTTTTTCATTGTTAACATTGCTTTTTATTTGGTTTGATGCAAAAATAGAGATATTTTGCTAAATTTGCGTAAGAACACAGTTCCTATCTTTGATTGAAAACAAAAAACACTGATATGAAAAAAGGACTTGTGCTTGAGGGAGGCGCAATGCGCGGACTATTCACAGCAGGTGTCATCGATGTGATGATGGAGCAAGGCTTGGCGTTCGATGGGCTTATTGGCGTGTCGGCAGGCTCGAGCTTTGGATGCAACTATAAGTCGCATCAGCCGGGCCGTGTGTTGCGCTATAATCTGCGTTACGGCCGCGACCCTCGTTACATGGGGCTTCGCACCCTGCTCACCACCGGCAATCTGGTGGGTGCCGAGTTTGCCTATCACACTTTACCCTTGAAGCTCGATGTTTTTGACATCGCAACTTTTGAAAACGACCCGATGGAGTTTCACATGGTGTGCACCGATTGCCTCACCGGCGAGCCGGTGTATCACCGCATGGACCGCGTAAACAGCGATGAGCTTGAATGGCTGCGTGCATCGGCATCAATGCCGTTGGTTACCCGCCCGGTGAAGGTTGGCGGGCGCGTGATGCTTGATGGCGGCATCAGCGACTCCATTCCGCTGAAATATTTTCAGAGTTTGGGCTATGAGCGCAATGTGGTGGTGCTCACGCGCGAGCGCAGCTACCTGAAGGAGCCTGCCTCTATGTGGCCTTATAAACTGTTCATGCGCCGCTATCCTGCCATCACTCGCGCCATGGAGCAAAGGCACATCATGTATAACAACCAATTGCAATATCTTGCTCAGCAAGAGGCTTTGGGCAACACTCTGGTGATTGCGCCGCAGCAACCGCTGCCCATTGGCCGCACCGATATGGACTCAGAGAAAATAAAAAATGTGTATCAAATAGGTCGCACTGCTTGCCTTGAAATTTTGCCTCAGCTAAAGGCGTTTCTTGCAAAGTAGCTGCCGGTTTTTTGTTGATGGTTATTCGTAATGGAACAGATTCACACAACGACGTATTTATCGGCCATCGGCAAGATTACGCTTGCCGGCTGCGGCGATTGCCTGATTGGCGCATGGTGGAATGGTCAGAAGCATTTTGGCAGCACTTTGCGTGATTGCGACTGCCGCCAAGGCTCGTTGCCGGTGCTCACCGAGGCGGAGCGTTGGCTCAACAACTATTTTTCAGGGAAAAGAAATGAAACAATGCCGCGTCTGCGCCTAATTGGCACACCGTGGCAACTGATGGTGTGGGACAATCTGCTGAAGATTCCTTACGGCAGCACCATTAGCTATGGCGAGTTGGCTGCGCGCATTGCCGCAGAAAATGGTGTGAGAGTTTCGGCTCGGGCGGTGGGCAGCGCCGTGGGGTGCAATCCCATATCGCTGTTTGTACCTTGTCACCGTGTGGTTGGTGCCAACGGTGCGCTCACAGGCTATGCTGCCGGCTTGCACATCAAGCGGCAACTTCTTGAAATCGAAGGGGTTGTGTAATGCCGTTTATCGCAACAGCAACGACGCATCGCCGTAGCTCAGAAAGCGGAAATCGTTTTTGAGGGCATAGTCGTAGATGTCGCGCCAACGTTCGCCGCCCACAAACGCCGATACCAACAGCAGCAATGTGCTTTGCGGTTGGTGGAAGTTGGTAATCATGCCGTCGATGATGTGGAACTGAAACGACGGTGCAATCATAATCTGCGTTGAGCCCACATAAGTGTCGGCGTTATGACGGTCAAGATAATTCAATATGGCTTGCAGCGCCTGCTGTTTTGAGATGGGGCTGCCCTCAGTGTAAGGCATCCATTGCCCTATGCTTAGTTGACCCTCTGTGGCATCGGGGTTGCGATGCAAGGTGAGCCCAATGTAATAGAGGCTTTCAAGGGTGCGCACGCTGGTGGTGCCCACGGCAATCACCTGATTGGTGGTGTGCAGCAGTTGCTCAATGAGCGTGCGAGGCACCGAGATAAACTCGGTGTGCATATCGTGCCCGCCAATAGTATCAGATTTCACCGGTTGGAATGTTCCGGCTCCCACATGCAATGTCAGCTCGCTGCGAGTGATGCCTTGCAGGTCGCATTGATGCAGCACCTCGTCGGTGAAATGCAGTCCGGCGGTTGGCGCTGCCACGCTGCCTTCTATGTGAGAATACACGGTTTGATAATCAACGCTGTCGCCAGGTTCGGTGTTGCGGTTGAGGTACGGCGGAATTGGAATCTCGCCAATGGCATCGAGAATCGATGCAAAGGTGAAGTTGCTGTTGTCCCATTCAAAAGTGACAAGCGAGCTGCCTGCCCTGCGCTCAATGCGGCTGGCACGCAGTGTCACCTCGCCCTCGGCGGTGCTGATGCGCTGTTCAAGCGCCCCTGCCTTCCAACGCTTGGAGTTACCCACTAAGCACAGCCATGTGCACGACTGCGTGGTTTGGAAAATCTGTGCATAGTCAACCGGCTCAACCGGTTCAAGGCAGAAAATCTCAATAGTGGCGCCGTCGAGCCCCTTGCGAAAGCGCAACCGGGCGTTTATCACCTTTGTATTGTTGTAGATGAGCATGCTGTGCTTTGGCAGCAACTGCGGCACTTGGCTGAACAGGTGTTGCGAAATTTCGCCGTTGCTAAAGCACAACAGCTTGCATTGTTCTCGCTGTGCAAGCGGATGTTTGGCTATGCGTTCGTCGGGCAAAGGATAGTTGAAATCCTCAATGCGTATGTTGCGTATTTGTTCTATGTCCATGTTGATGCAGTGGTGTGATGAATTACATAATTCTTTGCGCCGTGGCAGCAGCGCAATTCTTTTTTGGGGGAATGGCGTGCGCCGTAGCAACAGGTCACTCAGCAAATTTCACATTTGCCACTTCAATGATTTTCGATGCATCGAAGTAGAAACCCTCGGGCGACTTGTCGTTTTTCTTCTTCACGGCAATGAAATCAATGTCGCCCGGCATCGATTTATGTTCAATTGCCACATATCCAAGTTTATTCAGTATATAATACTCGTGCATTGCCGAGGTAACCACCCAAGGACTTTCGGCGGTGCCGTTGCCACTCGAGAGGATGGTGGCAATGATGTGGTTGAGGCGGTATTGGCGTATGGCTGCGCGAGCATATTTCTTTTTCTGTTTGAGCGCAAAGATGTAAAACTCCATCTGTTGCAGGTCGAAGATGTTGTCGTCGAGCGAGAGTTCGGCATATTTCTCAATAGTGTCGCACTCGGCGCGAGTGAACTCTTTTTTGTAATAAAGGTTCTCAATCATATCAGAGAACGGCGATTCACGGAACGGGTTGTAGTCCTCTTGATAGATGTAGCCGTAGTAGAAATAGCGATATTGCTCAAAAGTCATCGTGGTGTCGTTGCTCTGAAACTCTTTCACCAGTTTAGGGAAGAAATATTGCGAGTTTGGGTCTTGAGTTTCTTGCTTGATGTTGTCAAAGTCAACTGCTTTCACTTCAAACTTTTGTGCCAGCGTAGGCAGCGACAGGCTCACAAGTATGACGGCTATTATGCTGAATATGAAATGTTTCATTTCTTAGTTTGTTCGTTACTGTTCAATGTTTTTGCTGCTTTTGAAAATGTTAGTTTTTCAGCTGAGTGCTTTTGTGCAAAAGGCACTCACTGTGATTTTGAAAAAGCTCGTTAGTGGCAAGTGGGTTGCCGGTGTTGTCATGCCGGGCGTTCACTTGATGATGAAGCCCTCAATGGCAAGTCCCACAATGGCGATTGCCACGATGGCCGACAGTGCTTTTGCACAAAAGTACTGAATAAAAGTGAAAGTAGGAAATTTGAGCCATCGGCCATTGGGTGTGCGCGTGTAGGCAATAAGCCCCAAAAACACGCCCACAATCACACCGAGTATCATCACCCGGGCATCAATTGCCAACCCTGCCATTAGTCCGGCAATGCCACCAAGACCAATGTAGAGGTTTGATGCTCGCGACTCTTTTGGCTCGCCCTTTGGCTGCAAATAATGGAGCACCGCCACAATTACCGTGGCACACGCCCAAAACACCAATGTGCTGGTAGTGAGATAGATATGCGTGCTTGCGTGAAGCAGAAACACGGCAATGTAAGCCGCCACTGCGCCAGGAAACTTTGGTTTGAACACAAGCAGCAAAGCTGCCAACAGGGAAATGAGCCCCAAGATGAGGAGTATGGTGAATTGATATGGTGCCATTGTGATGATGGTGCCTCTTGCGAGGGCGTGATAAGTGCTAAATGGGTGTTGTAATTTTTATGAATAATTAAGAAAACTGATGCCTCTCTGCCGCCTGTCAGAGCGCGCCCGTCAGGCAATGCGGGTGCCACTCAGGGGCGCTTGCTTGCAAGTTGACGAAGCGGCGCTATTGTTGCTGCTGCGGTTCGTCGGCAGCCGGCGTTTGTGGGCGTTTCACCATATCGGGGTATTTCACCCGCATGTGATAGAACGTGCACAATCGCTTAATGAAAATCTCTTTGATGATGGCAACGTCGCGGAAGCTGATGGGCGCTTCAGCAAGCAGGCCACTGGCAATCTGACCGTCGATAATCTTGTTCACCAATTGCGTGATGGCTTCTTGGCTGCGGTCAGTGAGGCTTTTTGATGCAGCCTCGGTGGCATCGGCCATCATCACAATTGCCACTTCGCGAGTTTGCGGATTGGGACCGGGATAGGTGAACGGAGCCGGGTCAATCTCCTCGTCGGGGTGTTGGTTGCAGGCTTGGGTATAGAAATAGCGGGCCATGCCGTTGCCGTGATGTTGCTGTATGAATTCTCTGATGGCTTGTGGCAGCTTGTATTTCTCAGCCAGCTCCATGCCATCGGTCACATGGCGTATCACAATCTTAGCGCTTTGCTCAGGCGTGAGCGGAGTGTGCGGATTCACGCCGCTTTGATTCTCGGTGAAGAAATTAGGGCTGTTGATTTTGCCAATGTCATGATAAATGGCACCCACACGCACCAATTGCACGTTGGCGCCAATGCGATGAGCTGCCTCGGCGCTGATGTTTGCCACCTGCATGGCATGCTGAAAGGTGCCCGGGCACGAGTCGGAGAGTTGGCGCAAAAGCGGTTGATTGAGGTCGGTAAGCTCAACCAACGTGAGCGATGAGGTGAATCCAAAAATCTTCTCAAGCATATAGATGAGCAGATTACTGAACGACAGCAAGATGGCGTTGATGATGAAATAGAAGAACACATAGCGGCTAATGCCGTTAAACGAGCCTTTCTCCATCACAAAGAACGCAATGTAGATGATACTGTAGCACACAAATACCATCACAGCGGTGCGCGCCAGTTGCGAGCGGCGGGTCATCTCTTGAATCGATGCCACGGCAATCACTCCCACCACAAACTGCATGAGCACAAGGTCAGTGGAATAGGTCGATACTATTGAGGCAAGCATCACCTCAACCGAGTGCACCACTATGGCTGAGTTGGTGTTGAAGAAGGTTGCCATCACTATGGGCACAAGCGCAAACGGCATCACGTATGACGACTTCACCGGGTCAATGCTCACAGCGATGAAGAATATCGAGGTGAAGCAGGTGAGCAGCGACATCACAAAGGTGAGGTTGCGCATGTTGAAGAATATGTTGGGGTGGAAAGTGAGCAAATAGATGTAGAGCATCGCAAAGAGGATGATGATGACAACGATGCGGCTTAGCATGTTCATGCTGTTCTCGCGGTTCTCTGCCAAGCTGGCCTCATATTCGCTCTTCATATAATTGAGCGCCGACACCACTTGCGGTGTCACCACGTTGCCGCGGTCAATGATGCGCTCGCCCTTCTGGATGATGCCCACCGGTGCCAGTTCTTTTTGCAAACGAGCCTTTAGCATCTCGCTTGAACGCACCGAGTCAACCATCATGTTAGGTTCAAGAAACGAGTTGATGCGATAGGAGTTAAACCGCTCACGCATGTTTTGGCTCGACACCACCGAATCAATGTATTCATAGGCGGTGCGCACTGAGAGAAAATGGGCGGTTGACAGGTTTTCAATGGTGTGGTCCTCGGCCTCGTGGCGCACATAGGGCAATGTGCCTGCTTGTATGCGTTCGTAGGTGGCATTGTCAACAATGCCGCGGTTATACACTTCGTCGAGCAAACGCACATAGAAAAGGCGCTCGCTGCTCGATGCGTTTTTGCTTTGCAGATTCTGCACCAAAAGCTTCATTTGCGATGCCGAAACAGCCTTATTGACCTTATACACGTTGATGAAGGTGCGCATCACGCTGTCGCGGCGCGCTGTGGCGGTGGCTGTGTCAAGCTCAATGGGAATGTCAAATGGTGCGGTGAGCAGCGAGTATTCCCACGGCTTGTCAACCTGATAGGAATAGTGAAACTTATCGTCGTGCGGCAAGCACAATGCCACAATGGCTATTGTCGCAACAAACAATAGGGATTGCAGCATAGTGGTGCGCTTGATTTTGATATTGAAAATGGCCATAATTTACTGTTAATGGTTGCAATGGGTTAGCTTAAAAGAAAAATTTGCGGTTTCACGGCGCGGGATGCAGACCGGTACGGCGACAAGCCTATTGCGGCTGTCTGGCTTATCGGCTTGGGTAGCCCGGCAACTATGCCTTTATGCGCCACAACGCAGGGCAAGCCTCAACGGTTGAGCCTGATGGCGCTTTTCACGCCTTGCACTTGACGCATGCGCTTGCACAGGTTGTCAACCACCTTGGTGTCGCCCACCAGCACGTCAAGCTCGCACTTAAACACGCCGTCGTTGGCGGCAATGTTGAGCCGGCGCAGGTTTATGGCAAGCGTGGTGGAGATGAGATAGGCAATCTCCTGCAAGATGCCCATGCGGTCAATGCCGCTCACCTCAATCGAGGCAAGGAACTTGGCGTTGTGGTCGTCCCAATGCGTTTGCAGCAGTCGTCCGCCGAAGCTGCTCTTAAGGCGCATCATGTTTTGGCAAGTGAGCTTATGCACCTCAACGATGTTGTTTTGGTTCACAAACCCCACCACATCGTCGCCGGGGATGGGGCGGCAGCAGTCGGCAAGGGTGTAGTTGCGCACGCCGTTCACCGAGGTGAGGTTATACACCACCTTGGGGTCAACCTTGCCCTCAAATTTTATCACCTCGGGCTCGTCCTTCTGCTTTGAGCCTATGCGGAAAATCTTCGACAGCAAGCCTTTCGACGACTTACGGGCATGCTTCAACAGCTGCTCGCTCAGCGCCACCTCGTTGTTGCCAATCATGAAACACAGCTCGTCGCCATTGCGCAAGCCCATGTTGCCCACAATCTTGGTGATGGTGTCGTTGTTAAGCTCCAGCCCGTTTTCCTGAAGGAACTTCTTAAGCAGAGCCTCGCCCTCTTCAGCCACATGGCGATGGTCGCGGCGCAAGGCGGCATGCAAGCGCTGCTTGCCCTTGGCGGTGACAAGAAACGATTCCCACTCGGGCTGCGGCTGCTGCGAGTTACTGGTGAGCACCTCGGCTTGGTCGCCACTTTGCAACTTGTGCGATAGCGGCACCAGCTTATGGTTCACTTTGCCGGCAATGCAATGGTTGCCAATCTCGCTGTGAAGATAATAGGCAAGGTCGAGCACCGATGCCCCATTGGGCAACGTGATGAGCTCGCCCTTGGGCGTAAACACCACAATCTCCGAGGCAAAGAGGTTGAGCTTGATGGTATCAAGGAAATCAATGGCGTTGGGCTCGGGATTTTTGAGGATGTCCTCAATGGTTTGCAGCCATATAGCCAGCTCGTTCTCCTCCTCGCCTTCGCCAATCTTATATTTCCAGTGGGCGGCAAAACCGCGTTCAGCCATCTCATCCATGCGTTTTGAGCGGATTTGAACCTCCACCCAATTGCCGTCAGGGCCCATCACGGTGAGGTGCAGGGCACGGTAGCCATTGGCTTTAGGAGTGCTAATCCAGTCGCGGGTGCGGTCGGGGTGCAAGCGGTAGATGTCGGTGATTTCGCTGTAAATGTTCCAGCAGATGCGCTTCTCGTCGCTCTCGTTGGGGCACTCAAACACAATGCGGGCAGCATAGAGGTCATAAACCTCCTCAAAAGGCACTCGCTTGGTTTCCATCTTGTTCCAGATTGAATACACCGATTTCACACGGGCTTTCATCTCATAAGTGAGCCCCATCTTGTTAAGGCACTCTTTGATGGGCTTAGAAAAACGGCTAAAGAGGTCGTTGCGTTGTTCTTCACTTTCAAGAATCTTTTTCTTGATTTGAGCATATTTGTCGGGGTGCTCATATTTGAAGCTGAGGTCTTCAAGTTCGGTTTTAATGGCAAACAGACCCAGGCGGTGGGCAAGAGGAGCGTAGATATAGAGTGTTTCTCCGGCAATCTTATATTGCTTGCTGGGCAGCATTGAGCCCAGGGTGCGCATGTTGTGCAGACGGTCGGCCATCTTGATGAGCACCACGCGAATGTCGCTGCTCATAGTGAGCAGCAGTTTGCGGAAGTTCTCGGCTTGAGCCGATGCCTTGTCACCAAATATGCCGCCCGAAATCTTGGTGAGGCCGCTCACAATCTCGGCAATCTTGCGGCCAAACTGGGCTTCGATGTCTTCAACCGTATATTCGGTGTCTTCAACCACATCGTGCAGCAAAGCGGCGCAAATCGACGTTGAGCCTAAGCCAATTTCCTGGCTCACAATGCGCGCCACCTCAATGGGGTGCATGATATACGGCTCGCCGCTGCGGCGACGAATGTCCTTATGAGCCTCCTTAGCAAAGTGAAATGCACGGTCAATGATTTCCACCTTTTTGCGGTGATTACTCGCCAGATAGCCGCCACGCAGTCCAGCATAGGCCTTCATTACCATTTCCTCCTCTTGCTGGGGAGTGAGATTATATTTTTCCATACCGTTCCTCAGTTTTAGTTTGCCATTATTCTAAACCATTTTGGTTCAATCTACTGCAAATTTATGTAATTTTAGTGATATCTCGCTCTTTGCAGCTATAATTTTTTCAGGAAATAATTGGCAACCTAACTCCCCCACCACATGCCCTGTTGAAAATTTGTAACGACCTTATTACTAACAAAGTTATTCCCCGCATTTGCAGAAGCAAACATATCAACAATATAGTTATGTGAAACAAGTGTTTCACATTTCCCTGAGCCTGTGATGCAGGTTTGGCTCAAACGACTTTTGCCGTGAGCGCTATGCGCGCCATGCGCCTGATTGCAATGTGGAAAGGTGGCAACAAGAAACGTTTTTTGAAACAAAAACATTTTCAATCTTGCTTCAAAAAAACTTATAATGTAATTCTGGAAGATTTTTATAACCTCTTTATTTGTAGGCGGTTCAGAGGATAA
>JBJECY010000038.1:0-14593 GCA_051871515.1 Muribaculaceae bacterium
CGACAAGATGGAAAAAGATGGCACCTTCGACAACCTTTCGAAGCGTGAAAAACTGCAAATTTGTCGTCAACGCGCCAAGCTCGAAAAGAACCTTGGTAGCATCGCCGACCTCAACCGCCTCCCATCGGCTCTCTTTGTGGTTGACGTGATGAAAGAACACATTGCAGTGGCTGAAGCTAACCGTCTTGGTATTCCTGTATTTGGTATCGTTGACACCAACAGCGACCCAAGCGACATCGATTTCGTAATCCCAGCTAACGACGACGCTTCAAAGTCAATTGAGCTTATCCTTAACACCGTTTGCGCTGCAATGCAAGAAGGTCTTGAGGAACGCAAGATTGAGAAGGTTGACAACAAGGACGAAGAAGGCGAAGAAGCAGCACCAAAGCAAAAGCGCACTCGCATTGGCCGCAAGCCAGCTGCTCCAGCTCCTGCTGAGGAAACCGAAGCTGCTAACGAAGAAGAAGCCGCTCCTGCTGAATAATTATCATTTTTATCAACACATCTAAAAAAACTACAACAAGAATATGGCAGTTACTATCGCTGACATTAATAAGCTCCGCAAGATGACCGGTGCCGGTATCATGGACTGCAAAAAGGCACTTGTGGAAACCAACAACGACATCCAAGCAGCCATTGAAATCATCCGCAAAAAAGGTCTGGCTATCGCTGCTAAGCGTGAAGACCGCGATGCTTCAGAAGGCCGCGCCCTTGCCGGTGTAAACGGCTCGTTTGCAGCTGTTGTTTCGCTCAAGTGCGAAACCGACTTCGTTGCTAACACCGATGGCTTTAAAGCTCTTGCTAATCAAATCCTTGAAACAGCTTTGGCTGCCAAGGCTAAGAACATCGACGAGCTCAAAGCTATCCAATTGGGCGACCGCACAATTGCTGAACGCATCATTGAGGAAACCGGTAAGACCGGCGAAAAGATGGAAATCGGCGCTTACGAAGCCATTGAGGCTCCTAAGGTGGTTGCTTACAACCACTTCAACGGCAAGCTCGCTACTATTGTTGGTTTTAACAAAGAGAACGTTGCCGACGAGGTTGCTCGCGAAATCGCTATGCAAGTTGCTTCAATGAACCCAGTTTCTGTAACAGTTGACGAGGTTCCTGAATCAGTTAAAGAGCAAGAGTTCAACGCTGCTATCGACAAGACTAAGCTCGAACTTGTTAAGAAGGCTGTTGACAACGCACTCACCAAGGCTGGTTTGAATCCTAACTTGGTTGACAGCGAAGACCACATCGCTTCAAACATCAACAAGGGCTGGCTCACTGAAGAAGAAGCTGCTAAGGCTCGCGAAATCAAGGAGAAGACTGCTGCCGAAAAGGCTGCTAACCTCCCTGAGGCTATGATTCAAAACATTGCAAAGGGTCGTCTCAACAAGTTCTTCAAAGACAGCGTGCTTATGGAACAAGAACTTGGCGACACCAAGGAAACCGTTGCTGCTTTCTTGCAAAAGGCCGACAAGGAACTCACCGCCACTGCATTTAAGCGCATCAACCTCAATGCCGACAATTAATTTTTAAAGAATAAAGTCGCATCTTTTTATAATTGCGAAGCGAATTTCCAAAAGAAATTCGCTTCGTTTCTTTTTACACGAGTTGCAAAACCCGCTAAGCCAGTTCTCACCACCACAACACCGTTTGAATACAAAATTGGCAGGATGAATCACAATAAAAGCCTCAAAACAGAGGCTGGCTTAGGTTACACTCAAATAAATATGCCCTAATGCCCACAAGCTTGCACATTTTTTTGTAAATTTGCCAATACAAAAGCAAAGCACATGACTGACCAAGCAAGAATAATCACCCTCCCCAAGATATGTGACCCGCGAGGTAACCTCTCGGTGATTGAGAGCTATGCTCAAGTGCCGTTTGAGATTAAGCGAGCTTACTGGATTCACGATATCCCCGGCGGCAAATACCGCAATGGGCACGCCTTTCGCACCCAAAGCGAGCTAATGGTGGCACTTTCAGGCAGCTTCACGGTTGTTACATGCAGCGCCAACGGCTTGGCAGAGGAGCGTTTCACTCTTTCGCAGGCATCATGTGGACTTTACCTGCCGCCCATGACGTGGCGCAGCATTGAAGATTTCTCAACCAACGCGCTTGTGCTTGTGATTTCTTCGGGCGAATACAATCCTCTGGAATATATCAGAGATTTCAACCTTTTTAAACAACTCGCAAAATGACCTCAGGCAAGCAATTCACAATAGACCACTGCAAAATAATTGCCCTTGACACCCACCATCATGCCAACGGCAATCTGGTGGCAGCACAGCAAGGCTCTCCCCTGCCTTTTGGCATTAAGCGGGTGTATTACCTTCACGATGTGCCAACGGGAGCAGAGCGCGGCGGACATTCTCACAAAGCGTGTTATGAATTTCTGGTGGCAGCAAGCGGCTCATTCAGCGTCACCATCGACGACGGCACCAACAGCCGGCAAGTGATGCTCAACCGCCCGGACCAAGGGCTGCTCATCACCCCGGGAATATGGCGCACGCTGCAAGATTTCTCTTCAGGCTCGGTGTGTCTGGTTTTGGCCTCAGAGCCTTATTGCGAAGACGATTACCTGCGCCAATACAGCGATTTTCTTGCAAGCAAAGGCAATGTTTAAACTATTTCTCTTTCATCACCCCACAAAGCATGAAAAGACTACAGTTTCTAAATCTTAAAAACGCCAATGCCCACATGGCAAAAGACATTAAAGATGCCGTGTGCCGCGTGATTGACTCAGGACGATACCTCAACGGCCAAGAAACAGCCGCCCTTGAGCAAGAGATTGCCCAGCTTTGCCACACCAAGCATTGTGTGGCAGTGAGCAACGGGCTCGATGCGCTTCGCCTTATCATCAGAGCATACAAGGAGATGGGGAAACTGACCGATGGCGATGAGATAATTGTACCTGCCAACACCTATATCGCCTCAGTGCTTGCCATCACTGACAATAATTTGATTCCCCGATTTGTTGATGCCAAC
This sequence comes from Muribaculaceae bacterium, assembly GCA_051871515.1. Taxonomy (GTDB): domain Bacteria; phylum Bacteroidota; class Bacteroidia; order Bacteroidales; family Muribaculaceae; genus SFTJ01. The sequence goes on from JBJECY010000038.1 coordinate 2,980, forward strand.
GAAACCACTCTCAACCTCGATAGCCGGCTTGTGGAGCAAGTGATAAACGCACGCACGCGCGCCATCATGCCGGTGCACCTCTATGGCACTCCCTGCTGGGACAATCAGCTCAAACTATTGGCTCAGACCTATGGTTTGCTCATCATTGAGGATAATGCCCAAGCCATTGGTGCCATGGCGCATTGCGCAGGATTAAACGGCACAACAGTCACCGGCGGTCTGGGCGATGCTGCCGCGCTGAGCTTCTACCCCACCAAAAATCTGGGGGCAATGGGCGATGCCGGTGCCGTGACCACCAACAACGAGCAACTGGCAAAGGCTGTGAAGGCACTTGCCAATTATGGCTCTGACACACGTTACCACAACATCTATTGCGGACTTAATTGCCGCATCGACGAGATTCAAGCCGCCATCTTGCGCACCAAGCTCACTCACCTTGCAGCGGAAACCGCTCGCCGCCAGAGAATTGCCGCTACCTATAATCAGCACATCACCAACCCGTTGGTGACCAAGCCTACAATCTTCAGCAACATGCGTCAAGTGTGGCATCAGTATGCCATACTCACCCCCTCGCGCGACGAGTTTCGCGAATATCTGAAAATCAACGGCATTGAAACAGACATTCACTATGCCGTGCCTCCTCACAAGCAGCCTTGCTATCGACAATATGCCCACCTTCAGATGCCTGTAACCGAGCAAATTGCCCGGCAAGAAGTGAGTCTGCCCATTGGATATCCCATCAGCGAAAACGACGCCGAGTTTATTGCACAAATCATCAACGGATTTAATTGCTGACGTATGCAATTCGACACGCTCATCTATGCAGTGTTTCTGCCCGCGGTGTTTCTTGTCTATTGGGCAATGCATAAGCTGCACCACCGTTATCAAAACATGTGGCTCTTGGCAGCAAGCTACTTGTTCTATGGCTGGTGGGATTGGCGATTTCTTTCGCTCATTGCAGCCACCACCGTTGTCACCTACGGCCTTGCCCTTGCCACGCAACGCTTCACAAGCCATCGCAAAGCCATCACTGCCACAAGCGTGACCTTCAATTTGCTCATACTCGTCACCTTTAAATATCTCAACTTTTTCATTGAAAGCACCCGGCAATTGTGCAACAGCATTGGTTTTGACTTGGATTACGTCACCATCAACTTGGTGCTGCCAATAGGCATCTCGTTCTACACCTTTCAAGCCATCAGCTATGCCATCGACGTGTATCGCGGCGATGTGAAGCCCACCAAGCAGCTTCATGTGTTTGCCGTATATATAGCCTTCTTCCCGCAATTGGTGGCAGGTCCCATTGAAAAATCTCGCAATCTGATGCCACAATTTGCTGCCCCAAGGCAATTCAACTATGCGCAAGCCGTGCTGGGCATGCGCCAGATACTGTGGGGATTGGCAAAGAAAATTGTCATTGCCGACCAACTCTCGGGCTACGTCAGCAACATGCTCTATAACCCATACTCGCAAAGCGCCACCACGCTCATTCTTGCATGCATATTCTTTGCCATACAAATCTACGTTGACTTCTCGGCATATAGCGACATTGCCATTGGTTCAGCCAAGCTGTTTGGCATACGCCTCTCAACCAATTTCAGATATCCCTATTTTTCGCGGAACATGCGCGAGCTGTGGCAACGATGGCACATAAGCCTCATGGAATGGCTACGCGACTATGTTTACATACCCTTGGGCGGAAGCCGATGCTCAAAGCTGCGCACATGCATCAACATCATGCTGGTGTTTCTGCTCTCAGGCTTGTGGCACGGAGCCAACTTCACCTATGTGCTTTGGGGAGCCATGAACGGAATGTTGGTGACAATATGCTATTTATGCAACTGCAAACGCAACACCTCACCCGCCACTCTGAGCCAACTGCCAAGCATCGTTTTCACATTCCTGCTGGCCGCGCTATGCTTCATGCCATTCAGGTGCTACAACCTAACCCACTATCACGAGATTCTGCAATGCATTGCCTGCGGCTCGTTTGCCGCCATACCGCAAGGGCTTAGCGCTTTTGCCTTCTTGCTGCCGTTTTTTGTCATTGAGTGGATTGGACGCAAGCATGAGTTTCCTCTGCACACGCTCCCTCGCAGCACCGCAGCTCGCTGGGCCATCTACTGGACCTTGCTGGCTCTCATTGCATATTATTGTAGCGGAGAAGTGATTCAATACATTTATTTTCAGTTTTAAGCTATGAACCATTTCAAGAAATTTGTGTTGAAAAGCCTGTTGGCAATGGCACCTGTATTTGCCTTTGTGGCGTTATACTGCATCACCGACCCCTTTAAGGTGATGTGGCGCAAGCCGTGGCTGCATGCCGAGGACAATCTCGCTAACCGCTCACACATCTCCACCCAACTCCTCAAAGCCAATGCCGAGTGCTACAACTACGACTCGTTTATCTTCGGTTCGTCAATATCAAACTATTTCAGCGCACAAGAATGGAGCAAACATCTGCCCCAAGGGTCAAAGGTGTTTCACTTCGACGCTTCTTGCGAATCATTCACCGGGATACTCAACAAAATGCAATTCATCATTCAGCAAGGATTGAAACTCAACAATGCGCTCATCATCATAGAGGATGACATGTTCACGCGCCATCCGCAGGACAAAAACATTCTTTATGCCTCAGACCCCGACCTCACTAAGCAAGCTGATTGGTGGCAATTTCAGCAAATCCACTTCACAGCCTTCAGGCAACGCACCTTCCTGGAAAAATATTTCTTTGTCCCGGAACCTCCCGGCCGACCTCTTGACCTGGTCAATAACGAATACAGCAACGCCGCCACCGACAGCATCATAGCCCGCACGCCTGAGCAATATTTCACCGCCGACAAGCTAAGCTCAATAAAAAGCATCTATGATTCCACCATGCCGTTGCCAACTATGATGAGCCAACAAAACATTGCATCACTCACCCAAATGGCTGACCTGCTGAAACGCTGCGGCACACACTACCGCGTGATAATAGTGCCTCGATACATGAACCCTACGCCTTGTTGCAGCGACATATATCATATAACCCAACTATTCGGCAGCGAAAACGTGATAGACTTCAGCAACAGTTTAGCCCTCAAAAGCAATCCTAAAAACTATTACGACAAGCTTTCGCATCTGCTCACCAGCGTGTGCACAAGCATGATACACGAAGCTTATGCCCCACAACCTCACCTGCTGCAATAGTCAGCTCTAATCGTCGGTCAACAATTATTGCCCGATTTTGCATCATGCGCCTGTGTTTTCTCATAGATTTTGCCTAAATTTGCAGCAAATTGGCGGCACAGCAATAAGCCTTTATCACAAGGCTCACGGCAAACCATTGCCACAGCCCATTCCGCACAATTATTGTTTTAATGGTTTAGAGAAAACATAACTTTTAGCAACACAACGATGTCAGAAAAATCAAGCTACTCACCCATAGGTGTCTTTGACTCAGGATTTGGCGGGCTCACCATCTTGAAAGAGATACGCAAAGTTCTCCCGCAATACGATTACCTTTTTCTTGGCGATAATGCTCGTGCTCCCTATGGCTCACGCTCGTTCGACATCGTTTATCGCTTCACCCTGCAAGCAGTGAAATATCTGTTCTCGCAAGGTTGCCGGCTTGTGATTTTGGCATGCAACACTGCATCAGCCAAAGCGCTGCGCACTATTCAGCAAAACGACCTGCCCGGCATAGACCCCTCGCGGCGAGTGCTTGGCGTGATACGCCCCACCGTTGAGGTGATTGGCGACATCAGCCGCACCGGGCACATCGGCATATTCGGCACTCCGGGCACCATACAAAGCCAGTCTTACGATATTGAGATAAGCAAACTGCATCCTACTTTTGCCACCTTTGGTCACGCATGCCCAATGTGGGTGCCTCTCATTGAGAACAAAGAGTCGGATGGTGACGGAGCCGACTATTTTGTAAAAAAAGACATTGATGCGCTCATGAAAGCCGATGCCAACATCGACTCGGTGATACTTGGCTGCACACACTATCCCTTATTGCTGAAAAAGATTGAGCAATACATGCCCAAACAAGTCACCATTGTGGAGCAAGGCCCCATTGTGGCAAACAGTCTTGCCGACTATCTTCGCCGTCATCCCGAGATGCAATGCAGGCTGTCGCAAGGACACCAATGCCAGTATCTCACCACCGAATCGGCTGAGAAATTTGGCGACCTCGCATCAATATTCCTTGGAGAATCAATCACACCAAAGCACATCGACCTCTAAGCACCCCTCTTCACCACGTCACATAGCATGATAATAGCCATTGTAATACTCTATTTTGCTTTGCTCTATGCCGTGAGCCGCTTCACAAGCCGCCACGAGGGCAACGACACATTTTTCAGCGCCAAACGCCAGTCGCCTTGGTATATGGTGGCTTTTGGCATGATTGGCGCGTCAATCTCAGGCATCTCGTTTGTGAGCGTGCCGGGGATGGTGATGTCGTCGCAAATGACCTATCTACAAACATGCTTGGGATTTATTTTGGGATATGCCATAGTGGCTTTTGTGCTTCTTCCGCTATACTACCGCCTGAACCTCACCACCATATATTCCTACCTTGGTCAACGCCTTGGCAGACAATCTTATCTCACCGGAGCAAGTATCTTCATAGCCGGCAAAATCATTGGCGCTGCACTGAAGTTCTATGTGGTGTGCATGATATTGCAAGAGTTTGTGTTTTCACCCATGGGTGTGCCGTTCCCCGTAACCGTCACCACCATGGTGGCACTGATATGGCTCTACACTCGCCGCGGCGGTATTCGCACACTGGTGTTCACTGACACGTTGCAAACCGCCTGCATGCTTGCAGCATTGGCGCTCATCACCTTCAACGTGATGCAAGCACTCAATTTCACACCTGCCCAAGCCATCAACGCCATCTCACAGCATCCCATGAGCCAAGTGTTTGTGTTCAACGACTGGCTCTCGCCGCAAAACTTCTGGAAACAATTTGTCAGCGGTGCTTTCATAGTGATTGTGATGACCGGGCTCGACCAAGACATGATGCAAAAAAACCTCACCTGCCGCAATCTGCGCGATGCACAAAAAGATATGTGTAGCTATGCCCTTGCCTTTGTGCCAGTCAACTTGCTTTTCTTAGCATTAGGAGTGCTGCTGGTGATGCTCTGCGAACAACTGCAACTGCAATTGCCCGCCTCAAGCGACTCACTGCTGTCGATGTTTGCCGCAACCGGTCGCCTTGGCACACCCACCTTGCTGCTCTTCACACTCGGCATTGTGGCGGCCTCGTTTAGCAGCGCCGACTCGGCACTCACCTCACTCACCACAAGCTACTGCATAGACCTACGCTGCAAACCGCACGACGAACGCCTGCGCCGCCGCACCCATCTAACCATGTGCGCAATCTTTGTGGCATGCATACTCTTGTTCAAGTATGTCAACTCCACTTCGCTCATCGATGCCATCTACACAATTGTGTCGTACACCTACGGCCCACTGCTTGGGCTTTTTGCCTTTGCCATATTCACCCGCCGCACCCCAAAGCGCTATGTGGCACCCATTGCTGCCATCACTGCTCCCGTGATTTGCTTTGTGGCAAGCCGTATCTCAAGCTCGGCATGGGGCTATCACTTTGGTTATGAGCTACTTCTACTCAACGGAATGTTTACTTTTGTCATTTTATTTACATTTAGCAACGCATTGGAATACAAAACCAAATAAAGCCGTACAGCCAAAACAATAGTTACATAACATCGACACATTTTTATTTTATTGATTATCAACTAATTGACCAATAAACTTCATTTATCTCTTAAAATTGCGCAAAAAATTTTATCAAAATTTTTTTTGATTTTTGAATTATTATAATTACATTTGCAACCGAGAACATCAATAATGAAATTCTGCAAAAAAGCAGCTTGCAACATTTTTCAAGAGTGGAATTGCCCAAGAGGGTTTCGGCATAATCCACCCGATTAAATTAAACACACCAAGCAACCCTCGTCACTCTAACCAGCTGCCGGGTGCAGCAAACAATGCGTTAAAGCATATCACTCTCTTCAGAAGTCTGTGAGCTTTTGACAACTGACGAGCACACTATTTCATAAAAGCTTGCCTAAAAATTTTATAAATTTTTGAGATACAACTTAACTCCACTTTCTGCGAATAAAATAACGCACCACGATGATTGTTTGAAGCCAGCTTAATGGCTTTTAGGTTTCGCACTTTTGTGCTCAACTCTGCACCAACAAAATTTGCTAAGAATGATGACAGCACTAAACTGTCACGTCACCTCTCACCCCATAGTCTTGAGTTAATGACATTCATTCTCACAGCAAATTTTCACTTCCACGAAATAACAAACTTAACCTTCAGCCCTATGCAAACTCTCTACTATACATTCTCCTGCCAAGGTCGCTGCAATGTCAACCAAGACACAGTGTTCACCTTTAGTGTCAAAAGCGCCTTTTTGGGCATTGTGTGCGGTGGCATGGGCGGCTACCACCATGGTGACATAGCCAGCTTGAAAGTGGCAAGTGCCCTTCGGGATTACTGGCTTGTGCACGATGATTTGCCCAATGACCACTCAAAGGTTCATGCTGCATGCCGCAAAGCACGCATTGCAATCAACGAAGCCGCAATTGATAATGGCTATGCCTCTCTTGGCACCACAATGGTTCTTGCATGCATAACAGACAACCATGCCTGCATTGCAAACGCCGGCAATAGTCGCTGCTATGTAGTTAGTCCTCAAAATGGGCTAATTTATCAGACTACCGACCACCTCGACAACAGCTCAGGCACCGAACTGGTTTCTAAAGGATTCGTTTCTTTTCACCCGGAACTGGCTGTACCCGATGTGATAAACCTGGAACTTCAACCCGGCACCAGATTGTTGCTCTGCTCAGATGGCGTTCACAAGTGTTTCACTGACGACTCAATTGTGAAAATGCTTCGTAAATTTGCTAATTTGCAAGTCTTATTGACCAACATTCAATCATACTGCAAAATGCACAACAACGACAATTATTCTGCCATTTTGGTTGAAGTTTAACGCCCCCATACTGCTATTGCAGAAACGTTTTTTTGATATTCTCTTTGGCGCATCGCCATATATAGCGTGTGCCCTGGGACAAGCCTCGGCAACATAACCATCCCCATTGCTACGCCACCTCTGATGAAGAGCCACATAGCACAAGCTATTTCACCGAGCTAACTATGCCGAGGACACAAATAGTATTGAATTTGAAAAACGCAGAACTCTTTGCACCCTTTGGCGCACGTGCGCAAAGACTACCGGCAAGCGTCCGCCAAAGGGTTTGTTTGGAACGGATTAATCTAAGAAAAACAGGCACTTATGCAAAAGGCAACGCGCCTTCTGCTATCAAGCGCACTATGTTGCGGCAACCGAGTTCAATGTGGCTTGCTACACGCTTATACACCTGGGGCGAGCAAAAATTTGGGTCCTCAACTCCATCTTCGGTGCCAAAAGCCAACTTGTTGAACATCACAATGCGGTTCCAATGACTGTAACTCAACTCTTGAGTGATGGCATTGCGATGATTATCTTGAAAACACACAATCACATCAGCCGCGTTGAGTGCCTCAGCTGTCATGTGTGTGGTGTATCCATCCATGGTATAGCCCAATTGTGAAGCCTCGTATGCCATGGCGGCGTCACGAGGGTTACTTCCCCAGTCAAGAGTGCCAAGCGAATACACCTCAACACCCTCAATATGTTCATCAGCCAACAAACGGCGAGTTACCACCTCTGCAAACGGCGAACGGCATGCATTGCCCGAACATACAAAACAAATCTTAATACCATTATTCATAACTATTATCTTAAAAAACTGTATTTATAAATAGAAAAAATTCTTGTAATTAAACTCGGTGAGCGGCGTGTGTGCATCATCAAGTTCAAGCATGCGAGCCGGTATTCTTCTCAGCAACTCACTCTCATTGAGCAACATGGCAAGTCGGGCGGCAAGCAACTCGTTCTCTCGGCTAAGCTCACTGGCTGTGGTTGGTATGCCATACTCCTGAGCCTCGCTCAATTCTGAAATTATCATACCCGAGAAAAGCCCATGTAGCCCCTCTTTGCGTGCAAACAAATCGGCATGGCACCACACGCCCACTATGTTGCCCCTGTTTTTGCGCAAATAATAAGCATGCTGATGTCCCACAAACAGCCTGAAACTGCCGTCATCGTTGCGAGCAAACAAACCGCGGTCAGAACCATGTCCCAAAAGCATTATTCGCTCCATGCTCGATGCGTGATTGAGGCAATGCTTCAACTCGGCATTACCCACCTCATCAGTGAGAACCTTTGCCTCGGCACCCTCATATAGAGCCCTAAGCATAGCTGTTGTTTCATCATGTGGATGTATTACTATCATACTATTCTTTTCCTCCTTATTTTGTTTATATCTTACAATAAATGCTCTCCGTGCCCCCATCACAACATCATCTACATCCAAGCAGCGGGGGGATGGAAACGCACGGCAAGCCGTCAATTTTTAAAATTCCAGCCTGAACCCTTTGCGCTTCAATTCGTCGTATTTCGTCTTATTGAAACGGAACAAAAACGCTTCGCGCTTGGGCGTGGGCAATGCCTTCTCAGCAAGCTGGTCAAGTATCTCAAGCCGCTTCATCTTGTTATAGAAATTTCGGCGGTCGAAATTCACATCGAGAATCGACTCATATAACGTCTGCAACTCCTTGATGGTGAACTTCTCAGGAAGCAGTTCAAAGCCAATAGGCTCAAAATGAATCTGTTTGCGCAGCTCCGACAAGGCGGTACGCAAAATCATATCGTGGTCAAACGCCAGCGAAGGCACCTCGTCGAGCTTAAACCATCGTGCATCGTCGGCATCATCGGCGCCCACCACATATTGCAACTTCACCAGCGCATAATAGGCAATGGTGATGACGCGCTCACGAGGGTCGCGATTAGGCGACGAGAAAGTATGGAATTGCTTAATGTAAGCGCCACTCAACCCGGTTTCTTCCTGCAACTCGCGGCAAGCACACTCCTCGGCGCTCTCATGCATCTTTAAGAAACCTCCGGGAAAAGCCCATTGACCCTTAAATGGCTCCACTCCGCGCTTCACCAAAAGCACATTCATCTTCTCACCGTCAAAGCCAAATATCACACAGTCAGTGGTGACACTTGGATGAGGATATTTATAGTGGTATTTATATTCTTCGTTGTTATTCATTTCCATAACTTACTATTTTATTTTAATTACAAGGCTTGTTGCAAAAACTGAAGCAAGCGCTTATGCGTAAATCTTACACCAAAATTACATTTACTTTCACAATAAACCAAATATTTAACCGTCTTTTTGCTTTTTGTCGCCATTTAAGGCCCATCACACCCCACTCCTACGGGCTAAATAAAAAATCTTGAGAAATCCCCGTTGGGTTTTCCTCAAGATTCTCATAAATCAATATGAGCGGTAAACGGGGCTCGAACCCGCGACCCTCAGCTTGGGAAGCTGATGCTCTACCAACTGAGCTACTACCGCATGCTGGTAAAATAATTTTCTGCCTACCCTAAAAATAGTGTTGCTATGCAGGCTTAAGATGCATCTCGTCAAGGATGGCTGCCCAACATCACTGCATTGACCAGCGCTTCACCATCAACCTCTACATATTTTATGGTGATGGTGTCACCAATTCTCCACGAGGCACGTTTGGCAGGGTCAAGGTCGGGATAGCTGAAACTGAGCGTATCGCCATAGCTCACCAACAGCGTTATGCTGTTCATCGCTCCGTCAACAGCCACGCCAATGGCTGTTTGTTCGCTATCAACACTCGCCTCGGGCGACACCGACACCACTGTGGAATCGTTGCCCGAATCAGTGCCATCCGACTTACCGCACGACACCACCGTTGCTGCCATCAGGCATAGCGTAATCGCAATAATATTCTTTTTCATAGCTTTCTAAATATTGCGCTTAGGGTTATTGCTTGTGCAAATATACGCCTATTTTTTTAATTCCTTGCCTTTTCTGTCAACTATTTTTTCAGACCTATCAACTAAATGTAAAGTTATGCTAAAAAAAATTTTTTATATGTACACTTTGTATGAGAAAAAATCTATAAATTTGGTGTCATAATGAATAGAACACAATAAGCAAGCGGTTTTTGCTTGGTGCATTTTCTATTTGCTGTTCTCTTTTCTTTGGCGACTTATACTTATATGGTGTAACCACGCTGTTAGTGCTAACTGTTTTAAAATCAGACAAAATGAAACAATTATTTTTTATTTTAGCATTTCTTTTGATTCAACTATCTTCTTTCGCTGTCGAAGTCAATCACATGACATTCAGCTTTAAGAAACAAGATAATCCGGCTGATTATCAAAATTACGTTGGACAAAGTTTTATTATACGGCAAACTTACGGCAATCTTGAGACATGGAACAAATCAGGATTCAAGCCAACCATAGAAGACCTAAAAAAATCTTTAAGGTTACAAAAGTGACCGTAAAAGACGTTGAGATAGACAATAATCCAAATAGAGAAATTTCAATAGAAGCAACACAATTAGACTGCGCAAGAAAAATCAAATTTAAAGCTTATGAAGAGCTATCTTTTAAGAAAGATTTTATGGGCAACATTAAACAATTGCCCCTCATCAACTTTATGCCAATAGTATTCAACGAACCGTTCAACAACTATTCTAAAGTCATGATTGATACAAATATCTCAAAACGAGAAGTCAAAGACACATATAAGATAACCGACGTATATATTGGCAATGGCGAGAACAACGGAGAAATATATTATGAAGTTAAAAACAACCGAACCGGGGAAATAAAAAACATATTGGCAAGAAAAACTGATGACGTTTTTAAAGATGCACTTCAAGGCTATTATAAAACAGCACTAATACAAGTTGATAAGCCCAAAGATTCCTCTAATAGATATGGCGAAATCACCACAATAACCGACGATGGAGTGGAAAAATACGCCTTTGCCGATAATATCATTAATATTATCATTGTGGCCTTTCCCAAACAATTCAGCTTCATTCTTAAAAACGTTACGACAAACTCTTTAAAAATTATCTGGGATGAAGCAGTTTATGTGGGGCTCGATGGCACAACAGCTAAAGTTATGCATTCAGGAACCAAATTATCAGAACGATACGGTAATCAACCTGCATCTGTTATCATACAAGGCGCATTATTAGAAGACGTCGCTTGTCCTATTGATAATGTTTTTCTTATATCAAATGCGGCATCTGATTACTTCATACAAGGCAATGTTAATAGCAAAGGCTGGGGAATAAAGCCAATGCTACCAGAATCGTTTGTTGGAAAAGAAATTGGAGAAATACGCCTTATGTTGCCTATTCAAATCAAAGATGTGGTGAATGAGTACACGTTTGTTTTCAAGGTTTATTATTCATTTGCCCATCCCGAATTAATAAACGATTAAGCGCCAGACAATTACAAACACGTAGCTTTCAAATATATTCATCAATGAATACTGAAAACGTCCAAAATGATTAAATAACACTGATTGCAGATAACTATTTATCCCCCGGCGTAACACGTCGAGGGATAAATAATATATATTTTACCTCAAATCCGCAACTGCGTGCATAATATGATACAGAAGCGAAAAGAATCTGC
>JBJECY010000039.1:0-53104 GCA_051871515.1 Muribaculaceae bacterium
ATCGGCTGCTGTGACACACTCCATTGCCATCTTCAACTTTTATCGGACAGCAATATTTCTTTTTCCTGCTCTTGTGAGTTAATAAAACGATATTAACACGGCCGCTGGCGCGATAAGCGCTCTCTCTGTTGCTCTGAAATTCACATTATTGACGAGTTGAAGGGTCGTTACTGCTCTTCTTCCGCCTCTTTGATTTGGCTTTAGCAGTCAGTGTCAGCTCTTTGGTGCCAGGGTCGATGGTGAATGTGGCAGTACCGCCGTTGGCGAGTGCTCCAAACAGTATTTCGCGCATGAGCTTGGGCTTGATGATGTTGTTGATGCTACGGTCAATCTCGCGTGCGCCGTATTCAGGCGAGAAGCATTGCTTAAGCAATTCGGCAAAAGCCTCGTCGCTCACGGTGAATTTCACGTCGCGTGTGTTGAGGCGTTGTTGCAGCTCTCCTAACTTCTTTTTGAGAATGAGAGTTGACATGTTGTGGTCGATGTCGTTGAAAATCACGGTGCTGCTCAGACGGTTGAGAAACTCGGGCTTGAAAGTGGCTTTCACCGCCTTCATCATGGCGTCGCCGCGGCGAACAATGCTTGTGAATCCCACATTGGCTTTGCTTGAATGTTGGGCACCGGCATTGCTGGTCATGATGAGCACCACATGCCTGAAGTCGGCTTTGTTGCCGCGGTTGTCGGTGAGCGAAGCATAGTCCATCACTTGCAGCAGCAGGTTGTAGATGTCGCTGTGGGCTTTCTCAATCTCATCGAGCAGCAGCACGCAGTTGGGCGTGCGGCGTATGGCGTCGGTGAGCAATCCGCCGTCTTCATATCCCACATATCCTGCCGGCGAACCAATGAGTTTTGCCACCGCGTGTTTCTCGGCATATTCGCTCATGTCAAATCGCACCAGTTCCAATCCCAACTCTTTGGCGAGCACGCGCGCTACCTCGGTCTTGCCCACGCCGGTGGGGCCCACAAACAACAGGCTTGCCACGGGCTTGTTTTCGTCAACCAGTCCGGCACGCGACATCAGCACTGCCTCCGCCACATTGCGCAACGCCTCGTCTTGTCCGTAGATTTTAGCATGCAGTGCATTGCTCAGGTTGGCAAGTTGTGCAACGTCGTTATTGTTGTTGTCGTCGCTGATGTGCTCCACCTTGCATATCTTTGACAGCACTTGCGAGATGTGCTCGGTGGTGACGGTGTTTGTCCTGCCAGGGTTCTTAATCTCAACATAGGCACCAGCTTCGTCAATCAGGTCGATGGCTTTGTCGGGCAATGCTCGTCCGTTGATGTATTTTGCGCTGGCTTTCACGGCATATTCAATCACTTCTCTGGAATACTTCACGCCGTGATAGTCCTCGTAGCGTTTCTTCAGACCCCACACAATGTCAATGGCCTCGTTGACCGATGGCTCGTTGATGTCAATCTGCTGAAAATAGCGCATTATACTGTGTGAATTGGCAAGAGTGCGCTTATATTCGCCGAATGTGGTGGTGCCAATCACTTGAAAATTGTTGTTCTCAATGTATTTCTTCAGCAGGCTTGCCACGTCGATTGAACTGTTATCGGTTGAGCCGGTGCCCACAATGGTGTGTATGTTGTCGATATACACAATGACGTTATTTTGACTGCTGAGTCCGTTCATTATCATTTTGATGCGCTTCTCAAACTCACCGCGATAGATGGTGCCTTCAACCAAGTCGCTCACCTCAAGTTGATAGATGCGGCATTGCTTGAGTCTGTAAGGCACATCGCCATTGGCAATCTTCCTAACCAGACCGTAGATGATGGCTGTTTTGCCCACGCCGGGCTCGCCAATGTGCAGCGGGTTTTTCTTGTCCTTGCGGCACAGCACCTGAATGGTGCGATTAAGCTCATTCTCGCGGCCAATCAGTTGATGGTCTTTGATGTCGCTGAGCGTGATGAGGTGCACATAGTTCTCCCAAGTATTGCCTTTTTCATTGGGTTGTGAAGCATGATTCTGGAAGCTGGAGGAAAAATAGTTGTATAACTCTTCTGACATTGATATTCCTTCAGAATCATCATTGTCTTCGTCCTCGTCCTCATCTTCCACATCTTTAAATTCATCAACCTCATTCAAATAATTAGTTTCACTAAGCCGGAACTTATTTAATAATTCATTGTATCGCTCAGCTAAGCTTATGAAAAGGCTCAAAAACGCGGCTTCGTCAACTTGATTGTGGCAGTTGGCAGTGGCGCACAGCACTTGCTTGGCATAAGAGCCTTCGAGATTTAAAAAGCCTTGCACCAGGTGTTGCTCGTTGATTACGTCAGACTGTGCGTTGATTACGTTTCTGTAAACATTGTTCATGAGAATCCTCATGTTTGATGACTTTGAGGGTTTATATTCAATGTTTTTGGGTACCCTTTCAAAGTCATTTATGTATTTTTTAAGGGCATTCTGTAAGTCTTGTATGCTTCCGTAGCATTGATTAATTGCCTCTTGAAACGGTTCCCAAGACGATAGGTGCAAAAGCACTTGCTCAGGAGTGACAAACTCAAATCGATTGATTGTGGCTTCTTTAACGCAAGCTGTTAGTATAAAGAGTAAATTTACGTTTAGTTGTGGTTTCTTGTCCATAATCTTTTATTCGCTTATTTTTTTCCTTATAAATGTTTTGTTTATTCTCTCTCAATGCTCAGCCTTAGTGGAAATCCATTGGCTTTGGCAAGGTTTTGCGCTTTTTCTGACTTTGACAAAGCAATGTCGAACGGGTAGATGCCCACAATGGCCATTCCGGTTTGATGGATTGTCATCATGAGACTGTTGGCTTCGGTCTCGCTTTTGAAAAACACTGTGCACAACACCATGACCACAAAGTCCATAGTGGTGAAATCATCGTTGTGCATTTTCACCAAATACATGTCCGGCTCGTCAAATGAAATGCGAGTGTGTTCTCGCGTTTGTCCTTGTTGTTTTGCCATGTCAAAAAAATACATTAGTGTGGTGTTATTGCAAAGTTAGGTACTTTTTGCAAGAATAGAAACAATATAATAAAAAAAATAAGTGGCAATGTTGCCCGGAGCGGGGCGGTGGCATGCTGATTTTGGCGGTTAAATGGCAGCGAATGGCGTGTGCTCAAATGGCTATTGAAAAAATATTTGTGATGCTGATGCCGCTCAGAGTGCGTTGTGGTGGCGTTTGGCAAGAAAAAGTAGGCGGTTGGTGAAAAAAGTTTGCGAAAAATTTTGTGGGAATGAAAAAAAGCAGTAACTTTGCAATCGCAAAAGGGAAATAACCCACGGGCGTTTAGCTCAGCTGGTTCAGAGCATCTGCCTTACAAGCAGAGGGTCGGCGGTTCGAATCCGTCAACGCCCACCAAGATATCGGTTGGAAATCGAAAGGTTTTCAACCGATTTTGTTTTATGTCAGTTATCGGGGTCTTGTGCGTGAATGGTTTGTTAACGCTTGCTGAGTTGGGACACAACGAGTGATGGCCCAGAGTGATGGCATACCGGAAATATTGTGGGCACAACACATATCTTAGCTAAACGAGATGAGATAACTTTTCGTGGGTGATGCCGGCGCAAGGGTGCGAGCCTGCAGTGTTGCTGACATATTATAATAAAAAAACTTCCCCCCCGAGGTGGTTGAGCGTTATGCTTTTGCACCTCAGGGGGAATTGTTTTATTGCAATTGATGTGAATTACAAGTTAGGATTCATCTTGCTCCATTCTTCAACAGCTGGGATGATGCCGAGAGTGAAGAGCTCGTCGCGCATCTTGCAGAGGTGTTCATAAGAAGCCTTGAGAGCAGCCATTTCTTCTTCAGTGCCTTCAGGAGCAGTGAAGTGAACGCCGTCCTTGTCGATAGTGGTTGGCATAGCCATCATCACGTTCTTGAAGCCGCACTTGTCGCAGTTAACGTAGCAACCAGCAGGCCAAGTGAAAGGTTCGCCGCCCATAGCGCCTTCAATCATCTTCACAGCTTGATAAGCAGGGCTCTGGAATGAAGAGCGACCGCGCAGCTTGATGATGTTTGAACCGCCTTGAATGGTCATGTGCTTGATTTCAGCCCAACGCTCTGCCGAAAGAGGAAGCTCAGAAAGAGGCTTGCCGTCAATCTTAGCCTTAGAAGCGAAAACAGCCATTTGTTCGCCGTGACCACCGTAGGTGTAAGCCTCGGTAACCTTGTCTTGTTGAACGCCAAATTCCTTAGCGAGTTGTTGTTGCAGACGAGTAGAGTCGAGAGCAGCAAGCGAGGTGAGTTGGTTAGGCTTCAAACCTGAGTGGATGAGTGCAGTGAGTGCGGTAACGTCAGCTGGGTTGAAGATAACAACCACGTGCTTAACGTCGGGGCAGTATTGCTTAATCTTGTCACCAAAGTCGGCAGCGATTTGGCAGTTGCCCTTGAGCAGGTCTTCACGGGTCATACCCTCTTTGCGAGGAGCACCGCCCGATGAGATGATATACTTAGCGCCTGTGAATGCTTCTGCAGGGTCAACGGTGTAAGAGATGTTTGCACCTGGGAATGCGCAATGACACATCTCGTCGTAAACGCCATGCACGCCTGGTTCATAGATGTCATAAAGACAAATGTTTGGGGTAAGACCAAGCATAAGCACTGATTGTACCATGTTTGAACCGATTGCACCACCGGCTCCAACAATAACAAGCTTCTCGTCAGTCAAAAATTTTGCCATAGTTGTTGTTTTTTTAATTAATTGATTATTAATATTTTTGGTTTATTAAATTGTTCACTGTTTGTGATATGCAAATATATAATTAATAAAGATTATGAACAAATAATTTTAAGGTAAGTTAATGTAAAAAAGTGTAATTTTTTTGTTATGCTCGCTGTGTGGCGTGGGTGTGTGCTTTGCATTGAGTGCGCTTTGCTGCTATTGCGTAAGCACAATAGTTTTTGTATTTTTGCACTGGTTTTCACCCCTGTGGGGCTGATGCCCCGATAGGCTTATGTGGCGGTGCGAGCCATTGTGCCCAAGGGTGTGTGGGCATTGGGGCAGTGAAAGCTATGATTAAAATCAACACAAATTGGTCATTGGCGTTATTGAATGACTGATATAAGATTAGGTAAACAAATAATTATAATATAAATAAGGTATATGGAACAAGAGTTTGCGTCGTCGTTGCTCGAGAATGCGGTGAGCGAGTTCTCTAAGTTGCCGGGCATTGGGCGCAAGACGGCATTGCGGCTTGTGCTGCATTTGCTGCGTCAAGATGAGCATGTGGCTGTTAGCTTTGGCGAGGCAATCATCAGGTTGCGCCGCGAGGTGCGCTATTGCAATGTGTGTCACAACATCTCAGAGAGTGCCACGTGTGCCATTTGCTCCAATCCTATGCGCGATGCCTCGACCATCTGCGTGGTTGAGAACGTGAAAGACGTGATGAGCATTGAAAACACCCATCAGCACCGCGGACTTTATCATGTGCTTGGCGGACTAATCTCGCCCATGGATGGCATCGGCCCTCAGGATATTGAGATTGACAGCTTGGTGGACCGCGTGAGTAAGGGTGGGGTGAAAGAGGTGATTCTGGCGCTCAGTGCTACCATGGAAGGTGACACCACCAACTTTTATATTTTCCGCCGCCTTGCCGAATACGACGTGAAAATCACGGTGCTGGCTCGCGGCGTGAGTGTGGGCAACGAGATTGAATATACCGACGAGCTTACGTTGGGCCGCTCTATCCTCAACCGCACTCTTTTCAGTGACTCGTTTAGCAAAGATTGAGATATTATGGCCGACAACTATCTTGAACGACAATACGATGCCTATCTGGCAAAAAAGGCAGCCAAAGAGAAAGCCAAGAAATTAGCTTGGCAAAAACAGCTGCGCGCCTACAAAGCCCGCCTCGCCGCAGAAAAGGCAGCGAGTGAAGCCTCAGCCGATACCACCAAAGAGGAAAATATTGAATAAAATAACGCTTTTGTCTTACTAAAAAGCGAGACTATTTTGTTAATGCAGTGCGCATGGCTGATATTTTGCAGCGAATGTGTGCTGCATTGCACTTTTTTCTGTAGGCTTTTTAGAAGCTGAGGGAGAGGCGCACGTTGATTTGGCGGCGGGTGAGGTAGTTGGGCACGGCGTATTGCATATTGTTGACGTCGGTGACCCAGTAGTAGCTGCTCACGTTTGAGATGTCGAGCAGGTTGAAGACGTCGAATCCCAGCCAAGCGTCTTTGAAGTTCCGCAAGAATGAGCTGCTGCTGCGTTCGCGCTCGCTGATGAGCTGATATGACAGCCCAATGTCAACGCGCTTGTAGGCAGGCATGCGAAAATAGCCTTGGTTGCGGGTTGTGTGAGGCGCTGTGGTGGGCAGTCCGTCAGAGAGCACGCCTTTGAGGCTGAATTTCAGACGCGGAATCTTGGGGAAATAGTCGGTGAAGAAAAGTGCAATGCTGTAACGTTGGTCGGTGGGGCGTGGCACCTTCACGCCGTTGATGTCTTCTTGCGTTTTCATCAGCGAAAAGCTTATCCACGAGTCGGAGCCTTCAACGAATTGACCGAAGAATTTCATATCAATGCCGGCAACGTAGCCTTTTGAGCTGTTGGTGCCTGAATACACCACTTTGAGGTTTTCAACCTCGTAAGGGATGAGGTTCGACAGGTTTTTGTAGTATAGCTCGGCGGTGAGCTTAAACGGGCGGTTGTTGGTGCGGAACGTGTAGTCGCCGCCCAAAATCAGTTGCAGGCTGCGTTGCGATTTAATGTCTTTGTTGAGCACAATCACCGGGTTGCCATATTCGTCGGCTTGTTCAAGTCGGTATTCTTTGTAGAATGGCGCTTGATAATAGAGCCCGGTGGCGAGGCGCAGCGCAAAGCGCTCGTTGGCTGCCGGAATGAACCCTAAGCTTGCACGTGGCGACACCAGTAGCTCCTTGTTGAAGTCCCAGTAAGCCAGTCGCACACCGCCGTTGATGGTGAAATAACCCGATGAATTGGCAAATTTATAGGTGTCTTGCAGGTATGCCGAGATGCGTGTGCTGCCAAAATCGTGGTTTGATGTTTGGCTGTAGATTACGTTCACTTGGTCGGGCAAATGGGGCAGAGAATATCCTGCCGAGTCGCGCCATTCCCATTGGCGTGAGTTTTCGTAGATTGATTCGCGTTGCATGGTCACGCCGTAGCCAAAGGTGTTGTTGGCTATTTTGCTCACGCCTTTAAGCGAGAGAGCCATCACATCGGCTTTGAGGCGGTTGCGCTCATGCTCGTGATATTTGCCCACGCCAAGTTCGCCGCCCACCATCTCGCCGCCCTGGTTGCTGCCGCCGGCTTGGTCGAGCCAATATTCGCCGTGAATGTCGTAGCTCACCAGCTCGTTGGTTTTATATCCCGATGCGAGCAGTGTTAATTGGTGGTTAGTGTTGGGCTTGAACGACAGTGAGAGCGCTCCAAAGAATGTCTCAAAGCGGTCCTTCTCAAATCCATCGAAATAAACGCGGAACGATTTTGCGTTGGTTGATGTGCCAAAGCTTGTTTCGCGCGATTCGGGGGTGAAGCGATAGTTGTTTATGGCAACGTTCCCCAAGAACGAGAGTTGCCATTTTTTAGTGATGTCGAGGGTGAGGGCGGTTTGATAGTCGAAATATTTAGGGTCGTATTCGCCTTTGTCTTCAAGCGAGCCAAGCAAGCCGGAGTTGCGTTTGTAGCGAAATCCGTGCAGCTGCGAGAATTGCCGTGTGCTTTGTCCCACTGCGAGGCTTGCTCCTTGCAGGCTCATGGCGAGGTTGCCCTCAAACTGCTGTGGTGTGCGGTATTGAATATCGAGCGTCGATGACATTTTGTCGCCGTATTCGGCAGCAAATCCGCCGGTAGAGAATTTCACCGAGCCCACCATATCGGGATTGATGATGCTAAGGCCTTCTTGTTGGCCGTTGCTGATGAGCAGAGGTCGGTAGATTTCTATTCCGTTGATATACACGTTGTTCTCATCGTAGGAGCCGCCGCGCACCATGTATTGAGTGCTCATCTCGTTTTTTGAGCTAACGCCCGCCATAGTGGTGAGCACTGACTCAATGCTGCCGCCCGATGCATCGGGGGTGAGGCGGCTTACCGAGGCATCTATGCTTTGCATCTGGTCGGTTTGGCGGCGTATCTCGGTCACTTGCAACTCGTTGAGCTGCTGAGTTTTTTCATAAAGTTTCACGTTGAGGGTGATGTCGCCTTTGGGCTTTATGAATTGGCGTTTCACGTCGTTGTAGCCGATGCACGAGAACACCATCATGAGGGTGTCACGCTGCGCCACGCTGAGCGAGTAGTAGCCGTCTTTGTTGGTGGTGGTGCCAATGGCGGTGCCTGCCACGCGTACAGTGGCAAATTCTATGGGGTTATTCTGCTCGTCGCTCACTTTGCCTTCAATCTTGATGCCGGCAATGGCGGCAATGCTCTGTGCTGTGAACAAAAGCAATGTGATGAGCGCGCGTGTGAATTGTTGCTTCATATATGTTATGATGTGGGGGTGGGTTTGTTATAACTATACTAAATAACGATAAATGCGCTGCTTTAAGTATATGGCACAGTCAAGTTTTTGCTCCAAACAAAAATTATTGCTAATTTTGGAAATCAAAACCTCGATAATTAACCGTAAAGAGAAAAAAGAAGACAATGTATAAAGAATTTCACGACATGCTGTTCACTCGCCACAGCATAAGAAAATACACAGGCGAATCGATTGACGGAGAATGGGTGAAGCTGATACTTGAGGCGGCATTGCTTGCGCCGTCGTCAAAGAGCACCCGCCCGTGGGAGTTTGTGGTGGTGGAAGATGCTGAGGTGCTTGAGCGCCTTGCCGGCTGCAAGCCTTTTGGCGCAGGCCCCATAGCCAAATGCAAGATGGCTATTGTGGTGTGTGCCCATCCCGGTGTGAGCGACGTGTGGGTTGAGGATGCTGCGGTGGCTGCCACTTATATGCAACTGCAAGCCGAGGCTTTGGGCTTGGGCAGCTGCTGGATTCAGATACGCGGCCGTTTTGATAAGGACAACAACGACGCTGCCGACCTTGTGCGATATTTGCTCGATATCCCCGGTGACCAACAGGTGGAGTGTATCATCACTCTTGGACACAAAGATGAGGTACGCAAGCCGGTTGACCCCGAGAAATTGCTTTGGGAAAAGGTGCACATTGGCAAGTTTTAATGGTTGATAATGGCAAAATTCTGCGATGAGTTCGATAAATTACGATTTAAGAAAGATTAAGGCGTTTGCCTTTGACGTTGACGGTGTGTTGTCGCCCACGGTGATACCCATGTCGCCATCAGGTGAGCCAATGCGCATGGTGAACATCAAAGATGGTTATGCCTTGCAGCTGGCAGTGAAACAGGGCTATAAGATTGCCATCATCACCGGCGGCAAGACTAATGCCATTGATGTGCGCTATCGCGGTTTGGGAATCAGCGACGTGTTTATGGGTGCGGCGGTTAAGCTGCCCATCTTGCAGCAATGGATGCACGACAACGGATTACAGCCCGATGAAGTGGCATATTTTGGCGACGATATCCCCGATTTGCATTGCATGCGTTGCGTGGGATTGGCAGTGGCCCCGAGCGATGCTGCTGCCGAGGCTATTGATGCGGCGGGCTATGTGACCCGCTGTATTGGCGGATATGGCGTGGCGCGCGACGTGATTGAGCAGGTGATGAAGGTGCAAGGCCGTTGGCTCGACGATAAGCATGCCTTTGGCTGGTGAAACAGTCGCCGCTTTATTTGATGAAATGAAGAAAAAACTACGATGAATCCGTTACAAAATCTTGAAAAATATCGCGTGATATTGGCAAGCAACTCGCCGCGCAGACGTGAATTGCTCGCCGGTTTGGGCATCAGCTTTGAGGTGAAGACGCTAAGTGGCGTTGACGAGAGTTATCCTGCCGACATCGCCACTGAAGACATCTCGCTATATATCTCGCAGAAAAAAGCCGATGCTTATAAGCAACTTATTGTTGACAATGAATTGGTGATAACCAGTGACACCATTGTGGTGCTCGACGATGAGGTGTATGGCAAACCTGCCGATGCTGCCGATGCTTGCCGCATGTTGCAACAGCTCTCGGGACGCACTCACCGCGTGATTACCGGCGTCACCATCACCACCAAGCATCGTTGCAGCGCGTTTAAGGTGACCTCGGAGGTTGAGTTTGCCGCGCTCTCCAACGATGAGATTGCACATTACGTTGAAAGCTGCCGCCCGCTCGACAAAGCCGGAGCTTATGGCATACAGGAGTGGATAGGCATGGCAGGTGTGAAGGGCATCAGCGGAAGTTTCTACAATGTGATGGGCTTGCCGGTGCAACGCTTATATACCGAGCTGAAATCATATTGATTGCGCGTGCAAATAGGCGCAATATTGCGAATCGTCATAAACGGGTGTCATGGCTATGACGCCCGATTTTATTTTGGGAAATTGGTCGATTGTTTCGATGACGGGAGGGTTTTGCCTGCATTTTTCAGCCATATATTGCTGCATGTTGAATGGGGCTTTGTGATACTCCACATGATAGGTGGCGATGCTGCGGGGATGCATGAACCGTTGCCCAACAATGGCGGTGAGCACGCCCATGGTGCAACGTAGGTTAAGCTCAACGCATGGATTGATGTGCCTATTGCCGATTTCATCGCAGAAAATGAGCATATCCACCCCTAAATATCCGGTGTAATGCGGTGCCACAATCTGGTTGAGCACTTGCCTCATTGCGTGCTCAATTTCCACGATTAAATGGTGGTTTGGCAGCTTGCAGGCAATCGCCATCTGCATAAGCCGGTGTGGTGCCACTGTGGCGGTGTCGAACGCGTTGTGCTGATTGTTGCTGAAGATGCTGTATCCCACAAATTTCGCCTTGCCGTTTCTGCAAAGATATTCCATGGCAAAGTCTTGCACATTGTTGAGCGGAAGTTCGGCAATTATCGACCCTTGCCGTTGCAATATGCCATGTGCCCATTGCTTGAAGGTTACATTGTCGAGCGGAGTGCCGGTGGGGCGAAAAATGCCCTTGCCGCTGCTTGACCACGGGGCTTTGAGAAAGCAGCGCGGATGCAGCCGGGCAAATTGCTCAACTTCGCTAAGCGAGAACAGTTCGGTGGGCGGCTGACAGGCGGAAAATCCGAGGATTTTTGCCATTTCGCGGTGAATATCTATGGTGATGCGTCGATGAGAAAGTTTGCGCCAAAGGTCAATTTCTTTGCTGCCGGGCAACTGCTCGGGCGGCACACAGTCCCCAATGAGCTGGTTGCGGAGCGATTGATTCCAGCCCCACGGCTGATAGTTGAAACAATGGTTCTGCAAATGGTTGCGGTTGATGGGCCGTATGTTGATGTCAAAGGTGTTGCTTAGGTGCTTTGCCCACTCGCCGTCGTGGTCAAGATTCTGTGAGAGAATATAGTCGCCCTCCTGTGCCCACCATGCCGGCAGCATTTGCAGGTCGCGCGCAAGTTTGGCTGCCAGTGGCGGTGCTGTGTAGTGAGCCAGTCCGCTTGCCAGCGCCAAGTCGTTATCGGGGTTGAATATGTGCAGATTTTTCATTGGCACAAAAATACAAAAAAATTGTTGAACAGCGAAGCCGCAACTTCACTGTTCAACAATTGGCGAATTTGCCCGATGAAATCGAGCTGTTGTTAATTGTTTTTCTTAGTTTTCACCATCACTACGCTGACGGCTCCGGCAACAAGCAGAATACCTGCCACAACCAGCATCATAGGCTGAGAGCTGCCCACAAGGTGCAACAAGGCTCCACCGCACAAGGCTGCCACAATCTGCGGCAAACAGATGGTGCAGTTGAAGAGTCCCAGATAGGTGCCCATATTGCCACCGGTTAGTGCATTGGTGAGCAAGGTGAATGGCAGAGCCAACATGGCAGCCCATGCGCAGCCAACCAACACAAACGGCACAAACATGAGGTATTGGTCGTGAACAAAATATGTGCCAATGAAGCCGGCGGCGCCAAGCAGCAAGCTCACCACATAAGCCACTTTGAGCGACTTAAACCGCGGAATCACCACAGCCCAAACCACCGAGCCAACGGCTTGCACGGCAAAGAGCACGCCAACCCAGTTTTTGGCAATGTCGCTTGCGGTGTCTTCGCCGGTGATGGTCCAATTCACGTTGGCGGTGATGGCACCGTGAGTGTAGGTCCACATATAAAGGAACGCAGCCCAGCAGAAGAATTGCACAAGACCCACGGTCCAGAATGCAGAGGGCGCTTCGGCAAGCAGCTTAACGATGCTTTTGTTCTCTTTCTTGGCGGTGTTTTCGGTGACGATGCCGTGATATTCAGCATATTCTTGTGGAGGATATTCCTTCACCTTACAGGTGGTGTAGATGACGCAAAGAATAAGTATTGCCGAGCCGGCATAAAAGCTGAAAATCACCGAGTCGCTCACCATACCAGTCGGGGCAGTGTTTTTCACCCCTAAATAGGTGAGCACATAGGGGAACAGGAATCCCACCAGCGAACCTGCGTTGCACAGAAACGACTGTATGCTGTAAGCTTTGGCTTTTTGTTTCTCGTTGACCATGTCGCCCACCATCATCTTGAATGGCTGCATGGCAATGTTTATGCTTGTGTCGAGCAGCATAAGCGAGAAGAGCCCAAAGAGCATTGCTCCTGAAAGCCCCCACATCACTATTTGTGTTGTGAGCCCCAAACTGCCGGCATTAGGCAACAGGCACATCACAGCAACTGCCACCACGGCTCCCACAAAGAGGTAGGGGATGCGTCGGCCGTAGCGTGACCAAGTCTTATCAGATAGTGAGCCAATGATGGGTTGCACAACCATGCCCATCAGCGGCGGAAGAATCCAGAAAAAGCTCAGTGTGTGAGGGTCAGCGCCCAATGCTGTGAAGATGCTACTGATGTTGGCGCTTTGCAGAGCGTAGGCAATCTGCACGCCAAAGAAGCCGAAACTGATGTTCCAAAGGCTCCAAAACGATTTGTCGGGTATTTGTTTCATTACAATAAAAGGGTATTTATTTTTTCTCTCTTTCTTTTGGAATTAGGTTCATGTTAATACGCACATATGCACCGCCGCGGTGAGGCCGTGGCTTGGCACAGGTGCACTATTGCGATGCAAAGAAACTAAATTTTTTTAAAATATTGCCACAATGGGCTAATGTTTTTTCCCTTTTTGTTTTGATAACGCGTGCATCAGGGGTGTTTGCCTCAGCACTTCATGAGGTTTTCGTTGAATTGGTCTTTGTTGAGCACCGACTTGTTGGTGATGCGGCTACGATAGTTGTAGATGGTGGCAAGAGAGTAGTTGAGGAAATGAGCAATCTTGTTGCTATCGGTGATGCCGAGCCTAATGAGCGCAAAAATGCGCATTTCGGTGGTTAGCGTGCTCTCTGATTTTGGATAAACGCGTTCCTCGGGTTTGAGCATATTGTTGAAGTTCTCAACAAAACGGGGGTGAATGTCGAGGAAGGCCTTATCGAAGTCGTGATAGAAGCGCTGTTGCTCTTCGCCAATTGAGTTATGGTCTTTGAGCTGCTTCATTAGCGCCTCGTGCTGATTGTTCTTTGCCAGTTTAAGCAGGCTGTGGCGGTAGCTTTCAAGGGCATCGAGGTAGCTGCGGCAACGTTCCAGGAACCGCGCGATGTATTCTTCTTTCACGCGGTCGGTTTTGATGAGGTTTTTGTTGGCATTTTGCAACTCGGTGTTCACGGCCTTCAGGTTGTTGTTGGCCTCGGCAAGCTTGGTACGGGTGGTATTGAGTTTTTTGTTTTGTTTAAGCACAAAGTAAATCACACCCAGCAGCGCCACCACCAGCAAGCACAGCACCAAGGTGAAAATGGTTACACCAAAGCGGTGTTCGGTTTCTTTTTGCTTGTAGGCTTTATCGATGATGGGGAAGATGTTGGAGATTTCCATTGTACGCAGGCGAGCATTGCAGAAGTTGGCATCGTCCATTGAGCGAATCAGGTATTGATAGGCGCGGTCGATGTCGCCTTTTTTGTAGATGAGGTGAGCCAGAGTGGGCAGAGCCAGATACTCGGTGACCCCTGCTTTGAGGTCGGCAATAGAGGCGAGGATAAGGTAATAGAGCTGTTGCTGCTCGTTGCCTATGAGCTTATAGGCTTCAGCAAGGTTGAAGTAGATGTAAATCAGTTCTTCGCCGCTGGCGTTGTCCATATCGTTGAGCAAGATGTTCAGCGCCTCATCAACGTTGTCATTAACGATGTGTTTATCGGCAAGCGCAATATCGTAAGAAATCTTGTTGGTTTCGGTGGCAAGTATTGAGTCGCGGTAGCGGTCGGTGAGAGCGGCATATTTCTCAGACGTTGCGCTAAGGCGCGAATAGTCGGTAATCCAGCCATACACCGAGCGGAATGTTTGAAAATAAAACAGCTTGTTGGCATGAGAGAGCGTGCAGGTGTCAACTGAGTTGAGCGTGTCGTGGGCATCAACGTAGAGCCCCATCATGCCCAGCACCTCGCCTCGCGCAATGGTGATGTATTGTTGCACCTCGTGGTTGTTTTGCGCTTCGGGGCAGCGGCTGAGTCTTTCAATGGCTCGCATTGCCGAGTCGGATTGATAGTGCGAATAGATGCTATATATGCGTTTAAAAGCGTCAATGCGCTTTTGACCGTGTTGATGTCGGGTGATGCGATAGAGGCTATCGGCGGTGTGCACGCGAGCCATCTGATATTTGTCGCCATCGGCAACAATGTTGTCAAGTTCTTTTAGCAGTTGGTCAATGTCGGGTTGCTTGTTTTGGGTTGCTGTGGCTGAAGAAACAAACAAGCTTAACAACAATGCTGTGAATAGTATATTTAGTTTCATAGGTATGCTAATGGTATAGTATTAAGTTTTGACAGCATCAAAATTAAGAAAAATACCGCTTAATGCAAATTTTTTGGGCAAAAAAAATTCACGTCGGTTTATATTTTTCCATACATTATTGTGATGTAAACGGCTGAATATTAACGATGTAAAGATTTAAAACGTTTGTATTCTTGCTTTACCGAGTTTTTTATGTTTGTTTTATGATATACTTTTGTATTGCAAAAAAGAAACGGGCAACAAATAAGATTTTTAATAAACACTAAAACAAGACCAACTTCCAAAAAACAAACGATATGAAGAAAATTACTATAATAGTTTTCACAATTATAATGTTGATTATAGTGGGCATAGCGGCAAGCGTGCCTGCTATGGGTGCAGCCAAGAGCAAACTCACCGTGCAGCACGTTCACCCTGCCTTCTGGTGGTCGGGGATGAAGAATGCCGAGCTGCAAGTGCTGATACACGGCACTGGCGTGGGTGAATGTAGCGTTGAGCTTGACGGCGCTGTCAATGTTGATTTGAAAGAGGTGGTGAAGCCCACCAATAGCAATTATGTGATTTTGTATCTTGGACTTGAAAAGGCTGCGCCTCAAACCTTCAATATTGTGCTGAAAAATGGCAAGAAGGTGCTGAAAAAAGTTCCTTATGAGCTTAAGCAGCGTGATGGTCGCGTGTTCCGCTCGTTCGACTCGAGCGACGTGGTTTATCTGCTTATGCCCGACCGTTTTGCCAATGGCAACACAGCCAACGACAACTGTGCTGAGTGCCTTGAGAGCGAATCTGACGTGACAGGCAAGCGCACTCGCCATGGTGGCGACGTGGCAGGCATTGAGAGCCGCCTTGATTACCTGAGCGACTTGGGCGTGACTGCCATCTGGACAACGCCAATACTTGAAAACAATATGCCAAAAGAGTCGTTCCACGGCTACGCCATCACCAATTATTACCGTGTTGACCCACGCTATGGCACCGAGGAAGAGACGAAGCATTTCATTGAAACGGCTCACAGCAAGGGCATTAAGTATATTTTGGACATTGTGTTTAATCATTGCGGAAGCGAGAACTTCTTGTTTGCCGACCGTCCTGCCGATGACTGGTTTCACTACAACAGCACATTTGTGCCCACAGGCTATAAGACCACAGCCATCAGCGACCCTAACACCACCAAGGCAGGCTATGAGAACACCGCCGACGGATGGTTTGTGAAGACTATGCCCGACTTCAATCACCAAAACCGCTTGGTGATGGACTATTTGATTCAGTCAAGTATATGGTGGATTGAATGGATGCACATTGACGGCATCCGCCAAGATACTTATCCCTATAACGACTTCAATCAGATGGCACGTTGGTGCCAAGCCATTGAGGCTGAATATCCCGGCTTTAACATAGTGGGAGAGACGTGGATAAATAATATTGTGGGTTGTGCCTACTGGCAGAAAGATTGCAAATTTGCCGACCGCAACAGCTATTTGCCCTCGGTGATGGATTTCCCATTGATGTATGCTCTCAACTATTTTGCCGACGAGCCTACCAACGACTGGGATAAGGGATTGGCCCGCATCTATGAGCACCTGTGCCAAGACCGCGTTTATGCTAACCCGCTGAACGTGATGAATATGCTTGGCAACCACGATACCAGCCGCTTTGTGCGCGACCAGGAGCTGAGAGAAAAGGTTTATCGCTATAAGCAAGCCTTCACGCTGCTTGCCACACTGCGTGGAATACCGCAGATGTACTATGGCGACGAGATTGGTATGGTGGGTAACACCGGCGACGGCGATTGGGCTGTGCGCCGCGACTTCCCTGGCTGCCAACCCGGCGATGCGCAGAACGCATTCACCGAGCAAGGACGCGATGAGCTGCAAAAGCAGTATTTCAATTTCACTCGCACCCTGCTGCAATGGCGCAAAGGCTCAAAGGCAGTTGCTTATGGCAGCACCAAGCAGTATGCTGTGAAGAATGGGGTATATGTATATGCCCGTATTCTCAACGGTGAGGTTGCCACAGTGGTTATCAACGGCAACGATGCCGACGTCACGGTGAGCAATTTCGCCCAAGACTACAGCGAAGTGGTGCCTGCCCTGAGCGCCTACGAGGTGACAACAGGCAAAACAGTGAACCTCAGCGGCGATTTGCATCTTGGCAGCCACGAGGTGATGGTTCTCGATTTTAAGAAATGATTCTGATATATAGTTTTATTTAAGTTTATAAAATTAGGTTAGTTTTTTAAGGTAATAAAGTTTTTGTATTTAATTATCGCAAGTATTAAAGTTAGAAAGTTAATTATGGTTGTAAATGGTTGAAAGATATAGTATTAGTTTTGGTTATTAAAAGAAAATGTCTTTTAAGGAGTAAAGCCGAGCTGTGAAGCTGGGCTTTTCTTCTTTTTTGTGGTGTGGCTTGTGAGCGCATTGGGCTATTGAGAGTGCGCTTGTGGGATGCAATAGGGCGAGTGCCCAACCCATGTTGCAATGGTGGTTAGGCGTGTGGCGGCTACTGCCGCTTTATTGTGCATGGCAAGCAGCCTGGCACCCTTGTTATATGGTGCCCAGAGGGCGTTTTAGGGGCGCAAAAACATTAATTTTCTTTTATATTTTTATGGTGTTGTGGTTGAGGTTAAAAAGTTGATTGATAGATTAATAGCTGTTCTAATACCCCTATATTCGTTTATATTTTTTTTAAGGTGATTACATTATTGTAAATGTTAGTGTAAATTTGTATTTGCAATATTGCGAGAAATTATAGACTTTAGGCTAAACAAAAGTTTTTCTGAAAAAAATGAGATTAGTTTCTTTAGTAACATCGTGTGTTTTTGTAGCATTTTTAAATGCACAAACAGTCACCTCGCCCAATGGTGAAGTGGTTGTGAATTTTGCAGTAGATGGCGAAGGCCGTCCAACCTACTCGATGCAGTTTGCAGGAGAACCAGTGGTTGAACCAAGCCACTTGGGAATTGAACTGAAAAAAGATAAACCCGGTCAGGCAACCGACTTTGAGTTTTCTGATTTCACAGCAACCGAGGAAGATAAAATCAATCAAAAAGCCAACCTTTATTCGGGCTTTGAGATTAAGGATGTGAAGCAAAGCACTTTCAACGAAACATGGTCGCCGGTATGGGGCGAGGAGAGTAGCATAGTGAACCACTACAACGAAATGGCAGTCACACTCAATCAAAAAGCCACCGGCCGCAAGGTGTTGGTGCGTTTTCGTGTGTATGACGATGGCATGGGTTTCCGCTATGAGTTCCCCGAACAGCCCGGACTGGTGTATTTTGTGATTGCCGAGGAAAAATCGCAGTTTGCCATGGCAGGTGACCACATGGCTTGGTGGATTGCCGGTGACTACGACACTCAGGAATACATTTATCAAACCACTCGCCTTTCTGAAATAAGCCGCCGCATGCCCGATGCCATTGCGCCCAACTCGTCGCAGACCCCTGTGCCAGTGACTTGCGTGCAGACATCGTTGATGATGAAGGCCGACAACGGTTTGTATATTAACCTTCATGAGGCAGCTTGTATTGATTATGCAACCATGCATTTGAGCTATAACGATGCCACCAACTGCTTTGAGTCGTGGCTCACTCCCGATGCTCGTGGCGACAAGGGTTTCATGCAGACCCCGTGCGTGTCGCCTTGGCGCACCGTGATAGTGGGACGCAGCGGCGCCGACATTCTGGCTTCGCGCATCACGCTCAACCTCAATGAGCCTTGCAAGCTCGCCGACACATCGTGGATTAAGCCCACTAAATATATAGGTGTGTGGTGGGATATGATTGTTGGCCGCAGCTCATGGGCTTATACCGACGATTATGCATCGGTGAAGCTTGGTGTTACCGACTACAAAAAGGCTAAGCCCAATGGCAAACATGCCGCTAACACCGCCAACGTGAAGCGTTACATCGACTTTGCCGCCCAACACGGCTTTGATGCAGTGCTTGTTGAAGGCTGGAACCAAGGTTGGGAAGATTGGTTTGGCCATCAGAAGGATTATGTGTTTGACTTTGTGACACCTTATCCTGATTTCAACGTGAAAGAAATTGCCGCTTATGCCAAGAGCAAAGGCGTGGAGATGATAATGCATCACGAGACATCATCGTCAGTTACCAACTATGAACGTCATCTCGACAAGGCTTATCAGTTTATGGTCGATAACGGCTATCATGCCGTTAAGAGCGGCTATGTGGGCGACATCATTCCGCGTGGCGACCACCATTACAGCCAATCAATGAACAATCACTATCTCTATTGCATCACCAAGGCAGCCGACTATAAGATTATGGTTAACGCCCACGAGGCAACCCGCCCAACAGGCATCTGCCGCACTTATCCTAACTGGATTGGCAATGAGAGTGCCCGTGGCACCGAGTATGAGGCCTTTGGCGGCAACGCCGTTGACCACACCACCATTCTGCCTTTCACTCGTCTGATTGGTGGCCCAATGGACTACACCCCCGGCATCTTTGAGACCGATTGTTCGAAGATTAACCCCAACAGCACATCGCGCGTGCGCTCAACCATAGTGCGCCAGTTGGCTCTGTATGTAACCATGTACAGCCCATTGCAGATGGCAGCCGACCTGCCT
This sequence comes from Muribaculaceae bacterium, assembly GCA_051871515.1. Classification (GTDB taxonomy): domain Bacteria; phylum Bacteroidota; class Bacteroidia; order Bacteroidales; family Muribaculaceae; genus SFTJ01. The sequence goes on from JBJECY010000039.1 coordinate 19,334, forward strand.
GAGCACTATGAGGAGCACCTCGATGCCTTCCAATTTATTAAAGATGTGCCGGTTGATTGGCAAAAGAGCATTTATCTTGAGGCCGAACCGGGTGACTACCTCACCATTGCCCGCAAGGACAAGAACTCAGAGAACTGGTTTGTGGGTAGCACAGTTGACGAAAACGGCCATGTGAGCAAGCTCAGCCTTGACTTCCTCACACCAGGCGTGAAATATGAAGCAACCATCTATCATGATGGTAAAGATGCCAGCTGGGACAAGAATCCTAAGGCATACGTGATTGAGAAGAAAGTGGTCACCAGCAAGACAAAGCTCACCATTGCATCAGGCTCGGGCAGCGGATTCGCCATCAGCCTGGTGGCAAAGAAATGATGCTCCCCGCTGTGGGTCCACATCCTGAAAATAATTTAGAAATATATACTTAACAATTTAACAATTTAAACACTTAATTACCTTAAAACATGGGACAAAAGTTCAACTACAGATTTCTTGCAGCAATGCTGCTGGCAATCTTAATGTCGGTTAACGTTATGGCTCAGGACATCACTGTTCAGGGTAACGTTAAGGACGCGACTGGTGAACCTATTATCAGTGCCACTGTTATGCAGAAGGGCACAGGTAATGGTACAGTTACTGATTTTGACGGTAACTTCACATTAAGAGCTCCTAAAGGTTCGGTGATTGTGGTATCGTATATTGGCTACAAGACCCAAGAAATCAAGGCAGCTCAAAATCTTATTGTTGTTCTTGAGGATGATGTTAATCTCCTTGAGGAAACAGTAGTGATTGGTTATGCAAAGGTTAAGAAAAGCGATGCCACAGGCTCAGTTACGGCAATCAAGCCCGATGATATGAGTAAGGGTATCACCACCACAGCCCAAGACATGCTTCTTGGTAAGGTTGCCGGTGTGTCGGTAACCAGCGATGGCGGCACTCCTGGTGGTAGCTCCACCATCCGCATTCGTGGCGGTTCGTCGCTTACTGCAAACAACGACCCTCTTTACGTTATCGACGGTTTGGCAATGGATAACAACGGTGTGCAAGGTCTTGCCAACGCATTCTCAATGGTTAACCCTGCCGATATCGAGACTTTCACAGTGCTCAAAGATGCATCGGCAACTGCCATCTACGGTTCGCGTGCATCAAACGGTGTGATTATCATCACCACCAAGAAGGGCCGTGCCGGTTCTAAGCCAAAGGTGACTTACAATGGCTATTTGTCGGTTGGCAAAGTGAGCAAGAAGTATGACGTGATGACCGGCGACGAGTTCCGCAACTATGTGAGAAACGTGCTTGGTCAAGAAGGTAAGGGTCTTGGCACTGCCAACACCGATTGGCAAGACGAGATTTATCGCACTGCCATCAGCACCGACCATCAAATTGGTATCACCGGCGCCCTCAAGCACATGCCTTATCGCATCAGCTTGGGTTACACCGACGAACAAGGTATCGTTAAGACTTCGAGCTTTGAGCGCTTCACAGCAGCCATCAACCTCTCGCCATCACTCTTCAACGACCACCTCAACATTAACTTGAGCGCTAAATACATGTACGCTCACAACCGTTATGCCGATGGTGGCGTGTTTGGCGCAGCCATCAATGCCGACCCAACACAAAACGTTTATTCTGACGTGAGAGAGTTTGGCGGATATTGGCAAACATCAATCAAGGCTGGTTACACCGACCCTAACTGGGTTTACACCACCAACACCAACACCCCACAGAACCCTGTGGCTCTGCTTGAACTGAAGAACGACCGTGCCGGCAGTGAATCGGTTATCGGTAACATTGAGTTCGACTATAAGATTCATGGCTTTGAAGACCTTCACATTCACGCCAACGTGGGTGGTGACTATTCTGAAGGCCGTCAGCTCACTTCAGTGTCGCCTTATTCTTACAGCAACAACTATTATGGCTGGGAAGGCGTGGCACAATCTTATAAATACAATTTGCAAGGCAACATCTATGCTCAATACATCAAGGAATTTGGTGTGAACAACCTCGATGTGATGGTTGGTACTGAGGAGCAACACTTCCACCGCAACATCTATTCAGAGGGTCAAGGTTGGGATTCTTATGCCAACACTACTCACTCGCCATCATTGCGCAAAGAAACCGCTCACATCTACCTCAACACATTGGTGTCTTACTTCGGCCGTTTGAACTACAGCTTGCTCAACCGCTATTTGCTTACAGCCACCATGCGTTTCGATGGTTCGTCACGCTTCTCAAAGGACAACCGTTGGGGCAAGTTCCCATCAGTTGGTTTGGCATGGAAACTCAGCGAAGAGAAATTCTTGAAGAACTGGCAACCTCTCGACGAGTTGAAGTTGCGTTTGGGTTGGGGTATCACAGGTCAGCAGAACATCGGTTATGACTTCTACTATCTGCCTCGCTATGTGACCAGCGACCAATATGCACAATACACAATTGGTAACAAGACTTATTACACTATACGTCCTGAAGTTTACAACAGCGACTTGAAGTGGGAAAAGACCACAACCTACAATGCCGGTCTCGACTGGAGCTTCCTTAGCGGCCGCATTGATGGTGGTATCGACTACTACTATCGCAAGACCACCGACCTCATCAGCTCGGTATCGGTTGCAGCAGGTACCAACTTTGGTAACTACCTGGTTAAGAACATTGGTTCGCTGCGCAACTATGGTGTTGAAGCAACAATCAACGCTCGCCCAATTGTCACCAAAGACTTCACATGGCAAATCAACTACAATGTGACTTGGAACGACAACAAGATTACCAAGCTCACCACCGGTAGCGACTACGCCCTCACCGGCGACGACATCTCGGCAGGTTTGAGCAACAAGGTGCAAGTTAACAAGGTGGGCTATCCTGCCAACAGCTTCTACGTATATCAACAGGTATATGACAACGACGGCAACCCAATTGAGGGTCTGTTTGTTGACCGCGACGGTAACGGCACCATTGATGGCAACGACAAGTATGTTTACAAGAAACCGACTGCCGATGTGACAATGGGTCTCACCAGCAAATTCATCTGGAAGGCATGGGACTTCAGCTTTGCTCTGCGTGCAAGCCTCAACAATTATCTCTACTACGACTTCTTGAGCAACAAGGCTAACGTGTCATGGTCAGGTGTTTACTCAAACTCGGCTTACAACAACACCTTTGCCGATGCAGTTGCACTTGGTTTCCAAGGCAAGTCGAATTACTACATGAGCGACTATTTTGTTCGTAATGCTTCGTTCTTGCGCTGCGATAACATCAACTTGGGTTATTCGTTCAGCAACTTGTTCCGCGGCACTGGCTATCATGGCCTGAGCGGACGTATCTACGCCACAGTTTCTAATCCATTCGTAATCACAAAATACGATGGTATTGACCCTGAACGTTCAACCGGTGTTGACGGCGGCGTTTATCCACGTTCCACTACTTATTTGTTCGGTTTGAGTCTTAACTTCTAAAATTAAACACTAAGAATCATGAAATATAATTTTCTGAAAAAAATAACACTTGCGGCAGTAGCACTGATTCTTACAATGGGCACTACATCGTGTGTCGACGACTTGAATCAAAGCATACAAGACCCGCAAACCAATACCGAGCTCGACCCCACCGGTCTGCTTGCTAAGGTGTATGGCAGTTTGGTGCTTACCGGTACATCAGGTGGCTCGGGCAACCCCGATATGTCGCAGTTCGACGAAGGTAACTCGGCTTTCTATCGCCGCATTTTTGAGGCCAATGAGCTTTGCTCTGACGAGTGCATCTGGACGTGGCAAGGTGACGCCGGCATCCCTGAATTGACCAACATCAGCTGGGATTCATCGCACGGCTACAACGAGCTTACTTACTATCGTATGCAATACAATGTGACTTTGTGCAACTATTATTTGCAGGAAACTGCCGATACCGAAGATGCACAAGTGCTCAACTATCGTGCCGAAGTGCGCTTCATGCGTGCCCTCTATTGGTACTATTTCATTGACCTTTATGGCAAGGCACCTTATAAAGAAGTGGTTGACGACAGTCTGCCTATTGAAATCTCTCGCGAAGAGGCATTCAACAAGGCTGTATCTGAGCTTAAGGCCATCATTGGCGAGAGCGGCGATTCACGCGAAGTGCTTATTGACTATGCCGGCGACGATGCCAACTATGGCCGTGCCGACAAGGTGGCTGCTTACTTGCTGCTTGCACGCCTCTATCTGAATGCTGAGGTTTACACCGGCACCGCTCATTGGGCCGAAGCTGTGACCTATGCAACCAAGGCTATCGACAGCCCTTATAAGATTAACTTCACCGAGAAAGGTGAATTTACTGCTTATCAACAACTTTTCATGGGCGACAACGGCGAGAACAGCAACGCCCGCCAAGAAATCATTTTCCCAATCCGCTGCGACGGTGCTACATCACGCAGCTATGGCGGCTCAATCTATCCTATTGCATCGGCAACCGGTTCGGGTACCCCCGATTGTGGTCTTGCAAGCTCGCAATGGACTTGTAACCGTGCCCGCCAAGCTTTGGTGCTGAAGTTCTTTGATAGCGAGAGCAATGTGCCAATGGGCAAGGATAACATCAAGGCCGTGTATAAGGCAGCAGGTGACGACCGCGCTATGTTCTTCACCGGCGGCGAGGGCAACGATGCCCGCACCTTCTCAACTGAGGAAAAGACAACATTTGTTGCCGGTTTGGGTATCCTCAAGTGGAGCAACCTTTACAGCGACGGTGGCACACCACTTGATGTGACATTCCCTGACACTGATATTCCGTTCTTGCGCCTTGCTGAGGCTTATCTCACTCGTGCCGAGGCTAACTATCGTCTTGGCAATGGTGATGCCCTTCAAGACATCAACTACATTCGCTCACGTGCTCACGCTAAGGAGCTTACCGCCCTCACCGAGCGCGATATCATTGACGAATGGAGCCGAGAATTCTATTTTGAAGGCCGTCGCCGCAGCGACCTTATCCGCTTTGGCTTGTTCACTTCAGGTTCTTATGTTTGGGATTGGAAGGGTGGTTCTTATGCTGGTAATGGTGTGAACTCAATCTACAACCTTTACCCAATTCCTTTCAACGAATTGAATTCTAACCCCAACATGCATCAGAATACAGGTTATTAATCTCTAATCAGTAGTACACAACATGAAAAAGTTAATTTATATATTGCTATTGGCTGTTGCCACATGTGGCTTTACCAGCTGCGATGAAGATCGCGATAGCAATCCTATATTGAATGGCTCCGTAACACGTTCGTTTGTGTTGAACATGCCAGCGGTGGCAGTCAATAATGTTATTGACCTTGAGAGCTCCGATGCTTTGGTGCTTACTACCAGCCAACCTGATTACGGTTTCCCGTTGTCAACTGTATATACCGTGTGGTTGAGCCTTGATGGCGAGAGCTTCTCGGCACTGCCCACAACCTATACCACTGCCACTATGAGCATTTCTGCTAAGGAAATCAACGATGCCCTGCTTGAAATGCTTGGCGATGCCGATGTTTCGGCTCCAATGCCAGTAAAGGTGAAGCTCACAGCTGCAACATTTGTTGACAGCGAACTTGGCAAGGCTGAGAGCAACGTGATTGAATTGCCTAAGGTGCAAGTTTATGTTCCTAAGGTTGAAGTAACATTGCCAACCAAGATGCACATTGTGGGCGGATTTGCCGCTTCTGAAGGCTGGACTAAATTTGTTGTGCTCACTCAGGCTTACAGCAAGGAAGGCTTCTTCTACGGCGTTGTTTATCTTGCAGAGGGTGATGAATTTAAGATTAATCCTGATGCCGGATGGAAGGGCAACGATATGGGTACTGACCAAATCACCCTTGATGGCGACATTGCTGCATCATGTGCTAACGGCGATAAGGGCAGCAACCTGAAAATGAGTGCAAGCGGATGGTACACAGTTATCGTTAAGGCTAAGATTGCCAACGGCGCTGTTCAATACACATTGTCGTTTATCGAGGCTAAGGTTTACATCATTGGTAATGCCCTCAATGGCGACTGGAACGTTACCGAAGCAGGTCAATTCACCGCTCCGGCAACTGCTGAAGGCGAGTGGGTATCACCAGCATTCACCGGTTCAGGCGAATTGCGCATGTGCATTGATTGCGGCATCGACTGGTGGATGACCGAGTTTACTCTTGATGGCGATTACAACATCTTCTATCGCACTATGGACATCCCAAGCAACTGGGCTGATAATGTAGGTGCTGATTATTCAAAGCAAGTTGCCGTTGGTGGCCATGCATATATCAACTTTACTGCTGGAACCGGCCGCATCACTGAGGACTAATAGACTATAAAAATAGGGGCCTCAAGGCTCACTCGTGAGAGGCGAGGCCCTTAAATAAAACTTTAAGAACGATACTTATATGAAAAAGATATTTTTATATGTAAGCATACTTGCTGCATCAGTAGCAATGGTGTCGTGTAACGAGGATTACACCGATTGGGCCGACCCTCAGCACAACGAACAAGATGCTGCACAAGGTGCAGTGTCGGCTTCGGTGGTTGCTGTCTCAAGTGAGGTGAAGGCCGAGACTGCCGGCGATGTGATTGACTTGGTGCGTTATGTTGACGCGTCAAACGCAGTTGCAGGCTCTACTCCTAAGTTCACCAAGATTATTGTCAACGAAACTGAGGAACTTGCTTTCACACAAGCTGACAACGTGGCTCAGGTGAACAAGAGCGACCTTGATGCAGCTGTTAGAAACTTCTATCAAAGCCAAGCTTATCAAAGCCGTGAATTGAATTTGACAGTTGAAGTGGCTGTTGTTCAGCCCGACGGCACTGCCATCCCTCAAAAGGTTAGCGCCATCAAGGTTAACTATTTGCCGGCTCCGCTGCCTGCATCAACTAAGGACTCTAAGTTCTATTACATTGGCACATCACAGGGCTGGGATATGAGCAATTGCACTCCACTGGAGGACAATGGCGACGGCACCTGGTCGGCTATCATTACCGTAGGCGATAGCGATTGGTTTAAGTTCATTCCGCAATCGGCTGTTGACGCTGCCGACTGGAGTGGTCTTTATGGCTGTGCCGAAAACGGCTCAACTGCTTCGAGCGACTTTGTGGTGTATGAAGGAGAATCGATGAAGGTTGAAAAGGCTGGCACTTACATCTTCACTCTCGACGTGGTTAATTTCACGTACAGTGTTATTCCTGCCAAGGCTGTTTACTACATTGTGGGCACTCCTAACGGCTGGAGTGACTCATTAAAGAGCACATTCTATCCTACAACTGTGATGAAGCAAAGCTACACCGCTTATTTCACCGGTGCATGGGACATGAAGATTTGGGCAAGTGCCGACTTCGGCAACTGGGGAAACTGCATCGGTACTGTTAAGGATGGTGATGACAGCGAAAGTGGCTCGTTGATTACTGAGGGTGCTAACTCATTTGAATCGCCTGAAGCGGGCTATTACACTTTGACAGTTGATTTTGGCACACTTACTTACACTTGGACCAAACTCGATAATCAGGAGCCAACCGAATACAGCCGAATCACTATTTCCGGCGATTTCAACGACTGGGGTGATACCGATATGATTCAGGTGAAAGACACAAACACCCACAATTGGTACTTGTATGATTTAGTTGTCGAAGAAAAAACTGAACTCAAGTTCAAAGGCGACGCCAGTTGGGACATTAACTGGGGCTGCGGAGCAGATATTGCAACCGACTACTTTGGCAAGGGCGTTCAAAATGGAGCAAACATCACTGTACCTGCCGGAACATACGATGTGTTCTTCAATGACATCACAGGCGAATTTGTAATTGACAAGAAATGACTTTGCCGAGCGTTTTGCGCTCATGGTAAATTATAGGAAACAAAAATCGGTTTTGTTGTGGCAGGGTGCCACGCACCTTGCCGCAGCAAAATTTCAAAAAACAACTTAAGCTTTTTATTCAAAAAATGCTAATCAAAAAATCCACATTAATATTGGCAGCAAGCATGCTCATGTGGTTGCCCGCAATGGCTCAGGCTCCGGCTCAGAGCGAGGACGTGATGTTGCAAGGGTTCTATTGGGACTCTCAGCAAGTTACCGGATGGACACAACTCACTGATATGGCTGAGGAAATTGGTGACAACTTCACCTGTATATGGCTACCGCCATCGGCATCGGCCGAGGGTTACAACACTGTGGGTGGCAACAATGTGGGATATCATCCTCGCATTTGGAACGACCAGAACAGCTGCTGGGGCACTGCCGATAATCTGAAAACTCTTGTGAGCACACTTCATGGCAATGGCGTGAAGGTGATTGCCGACATTGTTGTTAATCACCGTGCCGGCTACACCAGCTGGGTAACTTTCCCGGTTGATGATTTTGGCGAATTTGGTCAATATCAGCTCACCGCAGCCCACGTGTGCAATGACGATGAGGTGAATACCGACACAGGTGCCGGAAGCGAATACGGAACCGCTACCGGTGCTGCCGACACTGGCGACAAGTGGAGCGGAGCACGCGACCTTGACCATACATCGGAGTATGTGCGCTCTGACATCAAGGCCTATCTGCAATGGCTCAAAGCCGAGATTGGCTATGACGGCTGGCGCTACGACTTGGTGAAGGGCTTTTCAGGTGAATATGTGGGTGAATACAACGACGCAAGCAACCCTTACATCTCGGTGGGAGAGTATTGGGACGGCAGTTACGACAATGTGGGTGCCTGGATTGATGCCACCGGAAAAAAGAGCATGGCTTTTGACTTCCCATCGAAGTATGCCGTGTTTAACAACGGTTTGGCGCAGAACAATTTTGGCAATATGTCGTGGATTGAAGACAACACCACATGGCGCCCGGCTGGCATGATTCACCATGCCAATTATCGCCGCTATGCCGTGACTTTTGTTGACAATCACGATTCATACCGCGACAGCAACAAGTTTACCGGCGAACTCTCGCAGGCTTATGCTTTCTTGCTGGCTTCACCGGGTATTCCATGTGTGTTTTTCCCGCATTGGAACGGCACTTACAAGGCAACAATCAATAAGCAGATTGCCATACGCCATCAGGCTGGTATCACCAGCGAGAGCGATGTAGTGGTCACTCAGCGTGGCACCTACTACGAATCGGTGGCTAAAGGCAAGCATGGCACATTGATTTGCCGCATTGGCTCGGCTGCTCCCAAAGATGCTCCTGAAGGCTACACTCAAGTGGCTGTGGGCAACAACTGGCGCTATTTTCTTGACAATGATTGTGCCGGCATTGACCGCGTAGAGGCCAAAGAGCAAGGCTCGGTGAACGTGTTTGACGGCGGTGTGGTGGTTGACAATCCGGCAGGCTATCAGGTGAGCGTGTTCTCGCTCGATGGCAAGCTCATTGATTCAACAGCTGCCGCTGAGTGCACCGTGCTTTTGCCTAAAGGCATATATGTGGTGAAACTTGGTTCAAACGCCCATAAGGTGCTTGTGAAGTAAGGCGTTGATTAACATTGGTTTTTCTCCGTCGGTTCCCCGTTGGCGGAGCGATTGGGGGAGAAAAAAGAAAGCTTTTGTTTTTATTCAAGAAAAATAATTAAAACTAATAAATATGAAAAAAATATTGAAATTTGCTGCAGCATTTGCTATGATGCTATTCGTTTCTAACTCGGCCTTTGCTCAAGACGCTGAGAAAGAAAGCGACAATTGGTATCCACACAATTTCATCTCGGTGCAGGGTGGTGCACAAATCACCTTCACCAACTATAAGATGGATAAGTTGATTACGCCAAACTTTGCATTGTCGGTGGGCCGCTACTTTGCTCCGCAATTGGGCGCTCGTTTGCACTTACAAGGTTATGAGATTAAGGGTGGATATCCTGAAGTGGGCACCTACAAGGTGAAATATATCACCGGCGATGCCGATTTGCTCTTAAACATGCTCAACATCTTCAATCCTGCACGTGCCAGCCAAAAGTTCAATTGGAACATGATTGTGGGTTTTGGTGTTAACCACACTTGGGACTACGACGACTATGAAGCTTGCCGCGCAAAAATGCCTTACAACGAATATGGCTTGTACTCAAAACGCCACACCACCTTCAACGGCCGTGTTGGTACACAAATTGAGTATAACTTCACTCGCAACTTTGGCATCAACTTTGAAATTGACGGCAACTACAAGAACGACCGTTTCAACCAAAAAATCAACAACAAGTGCGACTGGCAGTTGGTGGCTTTGGCTGGTTTGACTTTCCGCTTTGGCTTGCCAAAGAAGAAGGTTGTTGAACCTGAGCCAGAATATATTCCTGAGCCTACTCCCGAACCAGAACCAGTTGTTGAACCAGAACCTGCACCAGCTCCTGCTCCTGCACCAGTGGTTAAGGAAGAACCTCTCAACGAGACCATCTTCTTCACCATTCGTCAGAGCGACCCTGTGGGCGCAAGCATCATTCTTGACAAGGTGGTTGCTTGGTGCAACAAGTATCCTGGAAAGACAATCACTATCGACGGATATGCTGATAAGGGTACCGGTAATGCCCGCGTCAACCGCAAGTATGCCAAGCTGCGTGCCGAAAGAGTTGCTAAGGCTCTGCAAGACCGTGGCATTGACGCAAGCCGCATGACAGTAAATTCACACGGCGACACAGTTCAGCCTTATGCTGAAAACGACAAAAACCGTTGCACTATCATCATTGGTAAGTGATAAGTTAATTGGTTAGGCAAACGCCGAGATGGCATTGATGCTGTTGCCGGCTGTTTGCAGTGATAATGATAGTTACAAAGCTACCCCGGATAGGTGTAGGCGCTGTGAAAGGTGTTCTGAACTTGTCGAGGGTAGCTTTTTTGGCATTTCGGGCTGCTATTGTGCCTCAGGGGGTGTTAGAGAAGTTTTGTGATGCCAAAATACATTGTTGTTTAATCAAACAAAACAAACATATTCATTCTAATATGAAACAATTTGCGTCATTGGCTTTAGCTGCCGTTTTGTTTCCCGTGTGTGCATGGGGCGGCAACCGCAGCGAGAGCGTGATTTCAGAGGGCTGGCAGTTTGCCAAGGGCACTGTCACTTCAGCCACACAATGGCAGAGCGTGAGCGTGCCGCACGATTGGGCCATTTACGGCCCGTTTGACCGCAGCAACGACCTCCAGGTGGTGGCTGTGGAGCAGAATGGCGAGACCGAGAAAACGGTGAAGACCGGCCGCACCGGCGGATTGCCGTATATTGGCAAGGGCGAGTATCGCACCACTTTCACCGTGCCCCAAATTGAGGGCAAGAGCGTGTCGCTGGTGTTTGACGGTGCCATGAGCAATGCCCGCGTCAAGGTCAACGGCAAAGAAGTTGGACATTGGGCATTTGGCTACAACTCGTTTCATTTTTGCATTGACGATGCGGTGAAAGCAGGCGAGAACACTTTGCAGGTGAGCCTTGAGAATTATCCCGAATCGTCGCGTTGGTATCCCGGTGCCGGCTTGTATAGGCATGTGCATCTGGTGGTGACTGATAAGGTGCATGTGCCGGTGTGGGGCACTTATGTGACCACGCCAAATGTGTCGGCTGAGTTTGCCACGGTTAACGTGCGCACTCGCATTGAGGGCGCCAACAAAGCCGATAAGATTGAGGTGCGCACCGAGTTGGTTGATGCTGCCGGTAAAGTGGTGAGCCACAACAACACCATTCACACCGTTTATGCCAATCAACCGGCAATTCAGAATCTTTGCGTTGAAAACCCTGTGCTGTGGTCGCCACAGAATCCCTATTTGTATAAGGTGGTGACACGTTTGCTTGTTGACGGAGTGGAGCGCGATTGCTACACCACGCGCATTGGTATTCGCAAACTGGAATATATTCCTGAAAAGGGATTCTTCTTGAATGGCGAAGTGACCAAGTTTAAGGGTGTGTGCAATCACCACGACTTGGGCCCGCTGGGCGCGGCAGTGAATCGTGCCGCTTTGCGCCATCAGCTTGAGTTGCTCAAAGATATGGGCTGCAACGCCATTCGCACCTCGCACAATATGCCTGCACCAGAATTGGTTGAGCTGTGCGACGAGATGGGCTTCATGATGATGATTGAGCCCTTCGACGATTGGGCATTCCGCCCCAAGTGCAAGAATGGCTACGGCTCAATCTTCAACGAGTGGGCTGAGCGTGACATGGTGAATATGCTGCATCACTATCGCAACAATGCGTCGGTGGTGATGTGGAGCGTGGGCAACGAGGTGCCCAGCCAATGGGGTCCCGATGGCGTGGCTGAGATGAACTTCTTGCAGGATATTTGCCATCGTGAAGACCCAACGCGGCCTGTGACCTGCGGTATGGACCAGTTTGATGCTGTAACCACCAATGGCTTTGCTGCCGCACTCGATATTCCCGGCTTTAACTATAAGGTGAAACGCTACACCGAGGCCTACGGCAAATTGCCGCAACACATCATCTTGGGCTCAGAAACGGCATCAACGGTGTCGTCGCGTGGCGTTTATATGTTCCCGGTTGAACCAAAGTCGGGCGCCATGTACGATAATCACCAAAGTTCGTCATACGACTTGGAATATTGCTATTGGTCGAATATCCCCGATTTGGATTTTGCCGCTGATGACGACCTGCCATGGATGATTGGCCAGTTTGTATGGACCGGCTTTGACTATCTTGGCGAGCCAACGCCTTACGACACCGATGCATGGCCCAACCATAGCAGCGTGTTTGGCATCATCGACCTCGCTTCGCTGCCCAAAGACCGCTATTACCTTTATCGCTCAAAGTGGAACACCCAAGATGCCACGTTGCATGTGCTTCCGCATTGGAACTGGAAAGGCCGCGAGGGCAAGGTTACGCCGGTGTTTGTTTACACTTCTTATCCCAAGGCTGAGCTGTTTATCAACGGCAAGAGCCAAGGCGTGCGCGAGAAGAACGATTCAACGGTGGTAAATCGCTATCGCCTGATGTGGAACGAGGTGAAATATGCTCCGGGCGAGCTGCGCGTGGTGGCATACGATGCTCAGGGCAACAAGGCTGCCGAGAAAGTGGTTAAGACGGCAGGCAAACCGCATCATCTGGTGGCTACAGTCAATCGCAGCGTTCTTGCCGCCGATGGCGAGGATTTGGCTTATGTGACTGTTCAGGTGGCTGACCGCGATGGCAATTTGGTGCCAACCGATAATCGCTTGGTGAAATTCGGCGTTAGCGGAGCAGGCGAGTTCCTCGCCACAGCCAACGGCGACCCAACGTGCTTGCTGCCATTCCAAGGCAAGGAGATGAACCTGTTTAGCGGTGCACTCACTGCCATTGTGAAGGCTGGTAAGCAACCGGGCACAATCACGTTCACAGCCAAGGCAGCTGGCGTTAAGCCGGTGGTGCTGAGCATCGATGTGAAGTGAAAACCTGTTGAAACACTCCCCGATGTAACGACGTAGGCCGGCAGCAACCAGATGCCGCGCCGTTCGCACAATATTTGTCCGTAATGTGGCTATTGTTGTCAGTGTGACAGTGAGCGCCGCATTGCGGACTTTAATGTTTCTTAGCAGATGGTTTAAACAAGATTAACCATCATTTCAACTGTTTTCACGTATGCAGTGCATAACTTTGCCTATTATTAACCAAATCTGAAATGATTATGACACTTAAACGCGTTTTATTGGCAATCGTGGCTGTGGCGCTTGCAGTGACGGCTATGGCTCAAGAGAAATATGAGAAATGTGAATTGATCAACAATGGCGACACATTGCGCTATTGCGCACTTGCGCCGCAGAGCGTGAAGTCCGGCAAGCGTTATCCGTTGGTGGTGTTTCTTCATGGCGCGGGTGAGCGTGGGAATGATAATCAGGCTCAACTCTTTCATGGCTCGCAACAGTTTCTCAATCCGGCTAATCGCGAGAACTATCCGTGCTATGTGGTGTTTCCGCAATGCCCTGACGGCCGATATGGTGCATATCACAGCCGCCCCGAGTCGCTTATGCCGCAAGCGATGCCCATCATTGAGCAGCCCACGGCATTTGTCAGTGGCGTGCATGCACTCATAATGAAGTATCTTGCTGAGCAGAGCGTTGACCCGGCTCGCGTGTATGTGATTGGGCTTTCTATGGGCGCGATGTCGGTTTACGATATGGTGATTCGTTATCCCCATTTGTTTGCTGCTGCGGTGCCCATTTGCGGCACAGTGAACCCCGAACGTATCACCGATGCAGTGAAGCACACTTGGTGGAGCATCTATCATGGCGATGCCGACACCACGGTGCCGCTTGATGGTTCGCGTGAGGCGTATCGCAAACTGCGAGCCGTGGGTGCACAGGTGAAATATACCGAGTTTCCCGGCGTGACGCATGGCAGTTGGAATCCGGCTTTCTCAACGCCCGATTTCATGTCGTGGCTATTCTCGCGCAAGCGCAAGTGAGAAATGCCGAGGTGGCGTGGGGCTGCGGTGCATGCATTTGTGCGTTGAGATATTGCGTATATGTGTGCCAAAATGCCTATCTTTGTGTGCGCTGAAAAAGGTGCAGAGCATTATTCTGATTCAGCGTGTTAACCCACTCTTTTTTTGATTGATGAAAACCAATAGCAAAATAGCCAATTATTCATATAGCCACATCTGGCACATTGCTTATCCCATATTGATAAGCACACTCATAGAGCAGATGATAGGCATGACTGACACCGCCTTTCTTGGTCGCGTGAGCGAGGTGGCGTTAGGGGCATCGGCACTTGCCGGGGTCTATTATATGGTGCTGTTTATGATTGGCTTGGGCTTTTCAATAGGCGTGCAAATCATTATTGGGCGTCGCAATGGCGAGGGCCGTTTGCAGCTCACGGGCGTAACCTTTTGGCACGGATTGTATTTTATCCTTGGTTTGGGAGTGGCAATCACGCTGCTCTCTGAGGTGCTGTCGCCTTTGGCAATGCGGCTTATGGTGAGCAGTCCTCACATACAGCAGGCATCGATGGACTATGTGCGTTGGCGAGTGGTGGGGCTCACTTTTGGCTATTCCACGGCAATGCTCAGGGCGTTTTACATAGGTACCACGCAAACAAAGGCGCTCACAGTAAATTCGCTGGTGATGCTGCTCTCAAATGTGGTGTTCAACTGGATGCTGATATTTGGGCATTGCGGCTTTCCGGCAATGGGCATCAAGGGCGCAGCCATAGGTTCGACCCTTGCCGAAGGCGTTTCGCTCTTGGCGTTTGTGGTGTATTCGCGCATGTGTATTGACGGCAACCGTTACGGGCTCAACCGATTACCGCGCGTGAGCATGCACGTCATGAGGCCCATTATGCGCATCTCGATGTGGACCATGATACAGAATTTCATCTCAATCTCAACGTGGTTTGTGTTTTTCCTTTTTGTTGAGCACACCGGCGAGCGGTCGCTTGCCGTGTCAAACATTGTGCGTAACATCTCGGGGCTTGTGTGGATGATTCTTGTGGCGTTTGCCTCAACGGGCAGCACTTTGGTGAGCAACCTCATTGGAAATGGTCAGAGTGACGATGTGATAGCCGTGACGCGCAAAGTGCTGAAATTCACCTATATGGTGATAGTGCCATTGCTTGTGGTGGTGTGCCTTTTGCCCGAGGCGTTTATAATGATTTACACCGATATATCGCACCTTGTGCCGGCATCAGTGCCATCGTTGTGGGTGCTGTGTGCGTCATATTTGCTCACTATCCCGGCGTTTGTTTATTTTCAGGCGGTGAGCGGCACAGGCAATGCCAAGTCGGCTTTTGCGCTTGAACTGGTGGCATTGCTGGTGTATGTTGCTTATTGCTATGTTGTGATAGAGTGTTTGCGTAGTGATGTGGCAGTGTGCTGGACTGCCGAAGCTGTGTATGCCGTGGTGATGGTGGTGATGTGCCGCGTGTATTTGTGGAGCGGCCGTTGGCGCGGCAAGGCAATCTGAAATAAACGGATTATAAAGACACCGTATCAACTGACGTTTTTTCTCTTGGTTTACAACATTCATCAACGCTTGCCGTTTGGGGATAGCGTGCGCCCTCCTGACGGCGCAGTGATAGACTGCACCGACATTACGGCGAGCGCAAATTGCGCCCCTTAGAGGATTGTTTAGTAAGTTATTTTGCCACGTTGTTCACCACGTTGCCGCTGATGTAGCCCTTCAGGTTGCTGACGAGGGTGTCAATAAGGCGAGCGCGTGCTGCTTGGCTTGCCCACGCAATGTGGGGTGTGATTTGGCAGTTGCGTGCCGAGAGCAGCGGATTGTTTGCTGCGGGTGGTTCGGTTGACAGCACGTCAACGGCTGCGGCGGCAATTTGCCCGTTGTTGAGCGCATCGGCAAGGTCTTGTTCGTTAACCAGCGGTCCGCGACCAGTGTTGATGACTATTGCCGAAGGCTTCATCAAAGCCAAACGCGCGGCATTGACAAGGTGTTTGGTTTCGGGGGTGAGCGGACAGTGCAGGCTCACCACGTCGCTGGTTGAGAAAATCTCCTCAAAAGAGCCTTTGGTGATGCCTTGAGGCAGCGATTCTTGCGGTTTAGAGGTATATGCCATCACGCGCATGCCCATGGCGAGCGCTATTTTAGCCACTGCCGAGCCAGTTTGACCCAGTCCCACAATGCCCATTTGCTTGCCGGCAAGTTCAATGAGCGGCGCCGAATAGAAGCAAAAATCTTGGCTCGACACCCATTTACCTTCATGCACCTGTTGGTTGTGAAGTGCCACTTGGTTGGTGATGTTGAGGAGATGAGCAAACACCATTTGCGCCACCGATGGGGTGCTGTAAGCCGGCACGTTGGTCACCACAATGCCGCGGCGGCGAGCCTCGTCAATGTCAACCACGTTGTAGCCCGTGGCCATAACGCCAATATATTTTAGTTTGGGCAATGCCTCCATCACTTCGGCTGAGATGATGACTTTGTTGGTGAGAACAGCTTCGGCATCAATGCAACGGTCAATCACTTCGTTGGGAGCTGTGCGGTCATACACTGTCAGTTCGCCAAGTTCACTTATGCTTTGCCACGACAAATCGCCACCATTGGTGGTGAATCCGTCAAGAATTACAATGTTCATAACGTTCGATTAAATAAATGTTAGTAATGCAAACTTACAAAAAATATCAAACTATTTTGATAAGCTGATGCCAAAAATGTTTGTATTACGATGTAAAATGTGCTATCTTTGCAAATAGAAATCAAAAACAACAACTCAATATATGAAGAAGGTAATAGAAGAACAAGGCGTTGAGATTGACGATTTCAAGGCAGCCGTATCAGAAGAGAAGCCCGAATATGTGCCTACACCAAAGAACGAGATGTTTCTTGCTGATTACAAGGCACCTAAGGTGGCAGTGATTATCGGTTTGGTATTCCTGCTTGTGTGGGCGGTTGCTGAGTTTGTAATCGCATAAGCTTGGCAAAACAAGTATTCTTTAAAAAGATTAAGTTCTCCAATCACGTCGGAAATCGGTGATTGGAGAATTTTTTTGCCCTGATGGGGCTTGTGAGAGCACATGTCAACGGCATTATGCCATAAATGGAGCATTAACCCCGTGCCGTTTGCACTAATAATGTTGCGTGTTTGGCATAATGTGACAATTTTTGAGTTTTTTAAACAAGTGTGAAGCCGGGTGGCGCTTGTGAGAAACGAAATATTTGTGTAACTTTGAGTGTTAAACGAACCATATTATTGTTTCAACATGACCGTTACGATTATAATACTTTGTCTTTCGGCCATATTGTTTGTAAACGGCCGAATACGTTCTGACCTTGTAGCCGTGTGCACCGCTCTTGCGCTTGTGCTGTGTGGCATTTTGTCGCCCGAGGAAGCCTTGTCAGGCTTTGCCAATCCCATTGTGATAATGATGGCAGGATTGTTTGTGGTTGGCGAGGGCATTTTCAGTACCGGACTTGCCGGGCAGGTGGGTCGCAGGATAATGGGACTTGCCGGTGGCAACGAGACGCGCCTATTTGTGCTTGTGATGCTTGCCACCTCGTTTGTGGGTGCCTTTGTGAGCAACACCGGCACCGTTGCGCTGATGTTGCCCATAGTGGTGAGCCTGTGTCGCACTGCCGGATTCTCTCAGTCGCGTTTGCTCATGCCTCTTGCCTTTGCCGGCAGCATGGGTGGCATGCTCACGCTCATTGGTACGCCGCCCAACCTTATTGTGCGCGATGCGCTTGTGCAGGCAGGCTATGAGCCGCTGGGGTTCTTCTCGTTTGCTCCTGTGGGAGTGCTGTGCATCATCACCGGCATAGTGGTGCTGTTGCCGCTCACACGCCGTTTCTTGCGTCATAAGGCGCAGTCAACCGTGGCACCAATTGGCAAATCACCCGAGCAATTGGCTGAAGAATATAACCTCACGCAAGGGCTCACGCGCCTCACCATTGAGCCGGGGTCGCCTTTCGCAGGCAAAACTCTGCGAGAACTTGATGTGCATAGCCGATATGGCATCACTGTGTTTGAGATTCGCCGCACGGCGCAAACAGGCGGCGGAACGGTGTTGCGTGTGGAACAATACACGCTTGCCGAAACGGTGCTCAACGTTGGCGACCAGTTGTTCCTGAGTGGTGCGCCGCAAAGCGTGGAGCTGATGGCTGCCGAGAATGGGCTTAAGATGGTGAAGCTGAAGAAAGGCGGCAAGCTGCATTTCTACGATATTGGCATGGCTGAAATCCTCATTCTTCCCACCTCGTCGCTGGTGGGGCTGAGTGTGGCTAAGGCGGCGTTTAGAGAGCAGCATGGGCTGAATGTTTACGGCGTGAAACGCCACGAACAGCGCATCACCTCAAATCTGAAAGACTTTAAGCTACATGCCGCCGACATTCTGCTGGTGCAGGGTCCGTGGAGCAATATAGCCCGTTTGGCCAAAGATGAGGGCCGCGAGTGGGTGGTGATTGGTCAGCCCGAGAAACAGGCTGCGCGCATCACGCTCGACTATAAGGCGCCGTTGGCTGCATTCATTATGGTGGCAATGGTGGCTGTGATGGCATTGCCGTTTATCCCGGTGGCACCGGTTACGGCAGTGATGCTTGCTGCGGTGGCGATGGTGTTTACCGGCTGCGTGCGCGGCGTTGAGGTGGCATATAAGAGCATCAATTGGGAAAGCATAGTGCTGTTTGGAGCCATGCTCCCCATGTCAACGGCACTCGAGAAAACCGGAGCATCGAGCGCCATCTCTTTGGGACTTGTATCAGCCGTTGGCGAAGCCGGACCCTATGTGCTTCTTGCCGCCATCTATCTTGCCACTTCGGTGATGACGTTCTTCATCTCAAACACTGTTACGGCAGTGCTTATGGCACCCATAGCCATTGCGGTGGCAGCCGCACAAGGCGTGAGTGCAGTGCCTTTGCTCATGGCGGTGACCGTGGCGGCAAGCATGTGTTTTGCCTCTCCGTTCTCCACACCGCCCAATGCCCTTGTGATGTCGGCAGGAGGCTATCGTGCCGTTGATTATGTGCGAGTAGGCTTGCCGTTGCAGATAATCACAGCCATAGTGATGATTGTGGCGTTGCCGCTTCTGTTCCCATTCTGATGCAGGGTGCAACTTGATGGGGCAGAGCATGCTAAATGGCGAGCTTCTGAAAAGCCTGTGACAATGGCAGTGGCATGCTGCGGCAGCGTGATGCGCCAAACAAAACTGCGCCACCGGCACATTGGTGCCCCGATGGCAATGATGCGTCTCATTAAGCCCATAAAGGTATGATTTGCAGCAAAGAAATCAAAAAAAATGCGCAAGTGTGATTGATTCTATAAAAAATATTATATCTTTGTGGGGAAGTATAACCTGAAGTGATAATTATTTTCATAAACCTTTTATATAATTTTATTAAAACTTAAAGATTATGGCAAAACCATATGTAATAGGTGTGGATATGGGCGGCACAAATACCTGTTTTGGTATTGTTGACGCACGTGGCACAGTGATTGCAAGCAGTTCTATCAAGACTCGCAAACATGCCGACATTAACGACTACATCGATGAGCTTTATCAAGAAATCACAAAGATGATAAAGGAAAACGATGCAGAGGGCAAGATTCAAGGTATAGGTATAGGTGCACCAAACGGCAACTACTTTACCGGTAAGATTGAAGATGCACCAAATTTGCCATGGCCAAGTCCAATACCATTGGCACAATTGGTGTCAGACAAATTTGGAATACAGTGTATTATCACTAACGACGCCAATGCAGCAGCTTTGGGCGAGATGACCTACGGTGCAGCTCGCGGCTTGAAAGATTTCATCATGATTACTTTGGGTACCGGTGTTGGTAGCGGTATTGTGGTGAATGGTCAAATGGTATATGGCCACAACGGCTTTGCCGGTGAATTGGGTCACGTGGTTGTTAAGCCAAGCAACGGCCGTCAATGCGGTTGCGGCCACACAGGTTGCCTTGAGGCTTATTGCTCGGCAACAGGCGTTGCTCGCACAGCCCGCGAATTTTTGGAAGTACGCAAAGAAGACTCTTTGCTGCGTTCGCTCCCAGTTGACGAAATCACTTCAAAAGACGTTTACGATGCAGCCGTTAAGGACGATGCCATAGCTAAGGAAATCTTTGACTACACCGGCACCATCCTGGGTAAGGCTCTTGCCGACTTCTGCGCATTCTCAGCTCCTGAGGCATTTGTGCTGTTTGGCGGTCTCACCAAGTCGGGCGAATATTTGATGCGTCCAATTCGCGAAGCCCTTTACAGCAATGTGCTTGGCATCTTCAAGGATGTGAAAGTGCTTGTATCGGAACTTAAGGAAAGCGATGCCGCAGTGCTTGGCGCTTCAGCTTTGGGTTGGGAAGCCAAAGACGTTGTAGCCGGTGCTGAGGTAAAGGAATAATGCTTTAAACACCAAAGGTGCCGCTATCGTTGAGCGATGCGGCGCTTTTAAGATAACAGAGAAGGAGTGCATAGAAAATATGTGCTCCTTTTCTTTTGCGCCCATTTCATCATGCAGCTTAGTGGAGTTTCAGAAGGGCACACAATCGTGCAGCGAGAGGTCTCTTGCAAAGTTGCTGACGCCGTAAGGAGAGTGGTTGCAGGTTTTCTTTGCCGTGTGAGGTGAATTTATAAGTTGCAGATGCTTAATCTCGTGGAATTTTTGCTAATTTTGCATCAGAAGGGGCGGTTGTCCCCATTAAGCTACAAAACCCAAACCGGTCATTAGACTGTTATGCGCAAACAGACGAAGTAATCATAACGCTAATGGGCTATTTGGGATAAACCGGATAAACTAAAAAACTAATAATTTGTATGAAAAACAATCTCATTAACGGTGTACTTGCTGCACTGGTGGCTGTTGGCATGCTTTCGGGCTGCAGTGCCGGCAAGGTTGAATGTGTGAGCCTGTGTGAAGCTTTACCCGATTCGGCGTGGAGCGCGTCGCAATGGATTTCGGTTGCCAATGCTCCTGAAGTTGAAGGCGTGGTGCAAGACGGCACTCGTGCTGCCGATGGCGCCAATTGGTTTGTGGCAACGCTCAAAAATGACGCAGAGGTGGTGTCAGCCAAATGGATGACCACCGGCTTGGGCGTTTATGACCTCTACATCAACGGCCAACTCATTGGCGATGAAGTGTTGAAGCCGGGCTTCACCCATCCGTTCAAGACCAAACGCTCGTTTACCTACGATGTCACGGCAGCCATTGCTACCGATGCCGATGCTCAAAACGTGTTCTCGGCACAGGTCACTCCCGGATGGTGGGCCGACAAGATTGTCACCCCTGGTGGTCATGATGGTATGATTGGCCGCAAATGCGCTTTCCGCGGTGTGATTGAGCTCACTTATAGCGATGGCACTCGCCAACTGCTTGGCACCGACACCATAGCATGGCAAGCAGGCATTGCCGGACCGGTGAAGCATGCTGCCATATTTGACGGCGAGGTGTACGACGCACGCATTAAGCCGGGATACGAGACGCCTGAGAAATTATCAACTCCGGTTGTCAACCGTGAGTTTAACGGCGAGATATTGCCAACCAACGGTGCTGAGGTGTATTTGCGCAATGACCTTGCTTTGCTGCCTGTGAAGGCTTATGTGTGGCAAGAGGTTGAAGGAGCTACCGACGATGCTTTTGGCAAGGTGAAGATTAAACGAGAGTATGCCGCAGGCGAGGATATGGTGCTTGAGAAAGGCGAAAATCTGGTTGTTGACTTTGGTCAGAACTGCGCTGCAGTGCCGCAATTTGTGTTCCAGGCGCAAGAGGGCACTGTGCTCACCTGTGTGGTATCGGAGCTGCTGAACGACGGCAACGGAGCCAAAGACCGCGGCATGGATGGCCCAGAGGGTAGTGTTCACCGACTCAATCTGCGCATCCCCGACACCGGCATGAGCCTTGAATATACTTTTGCATCTACACCCGAACCAGTGAGCTATCAGCCCCGATGCACATTTTTTGGTTACAGGCAGGTTTCGCTCACCGCCACCGATAAAGTGGTGATAAAGAGCATTAAATCAGTGCCAGTGACCTCAATCTCAAAGCAGCTTGAAACAGGCACCATCACCACCGGCGACGAGTTGGTGAATAAGCTCATCTCAAACACTATGTGGGGTCAACGGTCAAACTATCTGTCGGTGCCCACCGATTGTCCGCAACGCAACGAACGCCTTGGCTGGACTGCCGATACACAAGTGTTCTCAGAAACAGGCACTTATTTTGCCAACACCCGCAACTTCTTCCACAAATGGATGCGCGACATGCGCGACACGCAAAGCCCAACCGGCGCATTCCCTGGTGTGGCTCCGCTTGCGCAATACGGTGCCGAGCCTCGCTCAATGATGCGATTGGGATGGTCAGATGCCGGCGTGATTGTGCCGTGGGTGATTTGGAAGCAATATGGCGACAGCGCCATTGTGGCTGAGAACTGGGAGGCTATGGAAAAGCTTATGAATCACATCAACGAAACCAAATATGACCATCATGCGCTTGCCGAAGAGAACGACAACTTCCAGTGGGGCGACTGGCTGAGCTATGAGCCGCTTGAGTCGTGCAGCGGAACCATCCGCGAGGTTGACAAGGCGGGTAATGCCGTGATTAGGCCCGAGGCGTATGTCTATTGGAGCTATCTGAGCGCTTGCTATTGGGCAATGAACTCGCAGATGATGTGTGACATGGCACGAAACACCGGTCGTGACGCTAAGAAGTATGAAGCCATGAACAGCGATGCGCGTCAGTATCTGCGCGAAACATTCCTCAACGACGACGGCACG
Source organism: Muribaculaceae bacterium (assembly GCA_051871515.1). Taxonomy (GTDB): domain Bacteria; phylum Bacteroidota; class Bacteroidia; order Bacteroidales; family Muribaculaceae; genus SFTJ01. The sequence goes on from JBJECY010000039.1 coordinate 42,382, forward strand.
TTTAAAACCGATATCCTGAACACCATGCAGACTCCTGCTTTGTTTGCTCTCAGAAACAATTTGGTTGAGGGCAAAGCCAAGGAAAACATGATTGCGCGGTTGAGGCAGAACTTTGCCGACCATGGCAATTGCCTGCAAACGGGCTTCTTGGGCACATCAATACTGATGCCTACGCTCACTGAGAATGGCATGGTTGACATCGCTTATGAACTTCTTTTCCAACGCAAGAACCCAAGCTGGCTCTATTCGGTTGACAACGGTGCCACCACTATATGGGAGCGCTGGAACAGTTATATGCTCGACAAGGGAATGGGTCCGCAGGGCATGAACAGCTTCAATCACTATGCCTACGGCGTGGTGTGTGAATGGATTTGGGAAACCGTGGCAGGCATCGCCGCCGATGTAGAGCAACCTGGCTTTAAGCACATCATCATGCGTCCGGTGCCCGACAAGCGCCTGCACCATGTTGATGCTCGCTATCAATCGGCTGCTGGCGAGATTCTTAGCAGCTGGAAGTATGAGGGCGACAAATGGATTTGGACTTTCACTATTCCAAAGGGCGCCACTGCACAGGTGACTTTGCCTGGCGATGACCAGCCAAAGGAATACACCGAGGGCACATATACGGTTGAGAAATAATGCCCCCCGGTCATTAAGACTGTTTTGTGCCAATAACCAATAAAAAACCACCGCAGCGGCTTGCTGTGGTGGTTTTTAGGTCCTCTTATTTTTGTTTTCACAACGATTTGTTGATTTCCTCAATATAGTTGAGCAACTCATCGCGGCCGCGGCCGTCTTGCGACGAGGTCTCAAAAATGGGAGGCAGTTCTTCCCATGTTTCAAGCAACTGTTTCTTGTAAGCAGCTACATGTCTGCCGCCAATCACCTTGCCCAGCTTGTCCATCTTGGTGAACACTATGCTGAAAGGCACGCCGTTTTCGCCGCACCATTCCATGAATTCAAGGTCGATTTTTTGAGGCTCGTGGCGCGAGTCAACAAGCACAAACAGATTGGTCATTTGGGCGCGGTGCAGCACATATCCCTCAATCATCTTGCGAAGCTCCTCGCGGCTTTCTTTGCCTCGGCGGGCATATCCGTAGCCGGGAAGGTCAACTATATACCACTCATCGTTGATGATGAAGTGGTTGATGAGCATGGTTTTGCCCGGGGTTGCCGAGGTCTTGGCAAGGCCTTTGCGCCCTGTGAGCATGTTGATGAGCGACGATTTGCCCACGTTTGAGCGCCCAATGAATGCATATTCGGGCAGCGTGGTGTTGGGGCACTTGCTCACTGTGCTGTTTGATATTTCAAATTCTGCTTTGTTTATTTCCATAATTGCAAAGTGTGAGTGGAGGGTGAATGTCATCTTGAGCTGAGAAAATCACAATTGGGGAAGAATGTTCAGCTGTTTTTGTTTGTGGTTGACATTCGTTCCCCAAAAGTGAGATTTTATAAAGTGTTAAGCCAATTGAGCTTTGGCGCTAATGGGCCGCTGCCGTGAGTGCGGTAGCATGCGCAATTGGATGCTTGCCAAAGCCGTTTGTGGCTTAAAGGTTTTCAAGCACCAGTTGCTTCATCTTGTCGAGCGCAGCCGATAGCCCGTCGGCATTTTTACCGCCGGCTTGTGCAAATCCCGGTTGACCGCCGCCACCGCCTTGAATCAGCTTGGCAGCTTCGCGGGCAATCTTCGATGCGTTGAGCGTATCGCTCACAAGGGCATCGCTAATCATCACGGTGAGTGTTGGCTTGCCGTTGTCGTTGGTGGCAGCAAGGAAGATGACTCTCTCGTTGGTGTGCTGCTTCAGTTCAAAAGCCACGCCTTTCACCACCTCTGCCACGCGGGCACCCGAGAGGAAACACAGCTTGGCACCGCCCGTTTCGGTGGCGGCGTCGAGCACTGTTTTTGCAAGTGCCTTCACGCGTTCGTGCATATATTCCTCAGCTTGCTTGCGCAGGGCAACATTCTCGTTGATTGACTTTTGCAGAGCAACAAGCACGTTTGGAGTGTTGTTGAGCAGCTCACGCACCTTGCTGAGGGTGTCCTCAAGGTCGTAGAGCGCGTTTTGCACGTTTTCGCCGGTGATGGCCTCAATGCGCCTGATGCCGGCAGCAATGCTGCTCTCGCTGAGTATCTTTATCATGCCAATGTTGCCGGTGTTGTCAACGTGCGTGCCGCCGCAAAGCTCAATTGATGAGCCATATTGAATCACGCGCACCTTGTCGCCGTATTTCTCGCCGAAGAGTGCCATTGCGCCCAGGGCTTTTGCCTCGTCGATGGGCACGTTGCGGTGTTCGCAGCGCGGTATTGCCATGCGCACTTTCTCGTTGGCAAGGCGTTCCACTTGGCGAATCTCCTCTTGTGTCATCTTCTGGAAGTGAGAGAAGTCAAATCGCAGCAGGTTTGAATCAACGTAGCTACCTTTTTGCTCAACGTGGGTGCCAAGCACTTCTCTCAGCGCTTCGTGCAGCAGGTGAGTGGCGGTGTGGTTGGCGGCTGTTTGGCGGCGTGCTTTCACGTCGATTTGTGCGTGCATGCTCTCGGTGACGTCGCTTGGCAGCTTCTTGCTGAGGTGTATAGGCAGGTTGTTTTCGCGTTTTGTGTCGAAAATCTCAATAGTCTCGTTGCCGCAGGTAAGGGTACCTTTGTCGCCCACCTGACCGCCCATCTCGGCATAGAACGGTGTGCGAGAGAGCACTATCTGATAATATTCTTTGTTCTTTTGCTTAACCTTGCGGTAGCGCAAAATCTCGGTGTCAACGTCGGTGAGGTCGTAGCCCACAAACTCAGTCTCGCCCTCTTTCAGCTCAACCCAGTCGGTGGCTTCAACAGCAGCGGCATTGCGGGCGCGTTGCTTTTGCTTTGCCATCTCGTCGTTAAATTCCTCGATGTTGGCTTCCAAACCGTTCTCACGCAAAATCAGTTCGGTGAGGTCGAGTGGGAATCCGTAGGTGTCATAGAGCACAAAGGCATCGCATCCGCTAATTTTTTGCTTGCCGGCGTTCTTGGTGTCGGCAATCACCTTGTCGAGCATCTTAATGCCGGTTTCAAGGGTGCGCAAGAAGCTGTCTTCTTCTTCCTTAATTACGTTTTTGATTAGGGTGCTTTGCACTTTTATTTCAGGATAAGCTTCGCCCATCGACTCAATGAGCGTGTCAATAAGCTTATACATAAATGCCTCGCGTTGACCCAGGAAGGTGTAGCCATAACGCACGGCACGGCGCAGTATTCGGCGAATCACATATCCGGCCTTGGCATTCGATGGCAGTTGCGAGTCGGCAATCGAGAATGCGATGGTGCGCACGTGGTCGGCAACTACGCGCATTGCCACGTCGCTGTCTTTGTCCTCGCCGTAGGTCTTACCGGCAATGTCGCCAATCTTCTTGATGAGGGGTTGAAACACGTCGGTATCGTAGTTCGACGTTTTGCCTTGCAAAGCCATGCACAGGCGCTCAAAGCCCATGCCAGTGTCAATCACCTTGTTGGGCAGTGGTTCAAGCGAGCCGTCGGCTTTGCGGTTGTATTGCATAAACACCAGGTTCCAAATCTCAATCACTTGCGGGTGGTCGCCGTTTACGAGCTTTTCGCCCGATATTTGGGCTTTCTCCTCGTCGCTGCGCAAGTCGATGTGAATCTCTGAGCAGGGACCGCATGGACCGGTGTCGCCCATTTCCCAGAAGTTGTCGTGGCGGTTGCCGTTGATGATATGGTTGGCAGGCAGGTGTTTCTCCCAGATGGCGGCAGCCTCGTTGTCGCGCTCAAGCCCTTCGGGAGCATAGCCTTCAAACACGGTGGCATAGAGGTTCTTTGGGTCGAGTTTGAGCACTTGGGTGAGGTATTCCCATGCCCAGTCAATAGCTTCTTGCTTGAAGTAGTCGCCAAACGACCAGTTGCCCAGCATCTCAAACATGGTGTGGTGATAGGTGTCGTGTCCCACTTCTTCAAGGTCGTTGTGCTTACCGCTCACGCGAAGGCACTTCTGAGAGTCGCTCACGCGAGGCCATTTGATGGCCACATTGCCCAAAATGATGTCCTTGAATTGGTTCATTCCCGCATTGGTGAACATAAGCGTTGGGTCGTCTTTTATTACCATTGGAGCCGATGGCACAATGTGATGCCCCTTGCTGCGGAAAAACTCAATGAATGATTCTCTGATTTCTTTTGCTGTAAGCATTGCGTAAATCTGATTTATTGTTTAATAACCGTTTATTTCTCAGTGTTATTTTTGAAAAGTTTAAACAATTTGTTTAACTTTGTTGCAATTTTAGCTTACAAAATTACTCTATAATTACGGTTTTTGCAAATGGAGAATAGCGACTTATACAAAAAATTCTATAAAATAAGTGATGTTGAAGCTATTGTGGGAGTCACAGCCTCAACGTTGCGCTTTTGGGAAAAATATTTTCCTGCCATAAAACCGCGGCGCAATGCAAAAAACATCAGGCACTACACGCCAACCAACATTGAGTATATTCGCAAGGTGAAATATCTGCTGCATGAGAAAGGGCTCAAGATTGAGGCTGCGCAGATGCAACTGCGAGTGAATCGTGCTAATGTTGATTTGCGCTTTGAAGTGGTGGAACGCCTTAAGGACATCAAAGGCGAGCTTGTGGCTATGCTCGATGCCATTGATAAGGTGGAGTGACATCATCGCCGTACATAGGGATGTGTCGTTATAAGCCCAGTATATCAGCATTAAACGTCTGTGGCGGAAGTGAACTGAGCAATTGCGATGATATAGCTGTGGGTGAGCTAAGCGCACCCGCAGGGGTCAATAATACTCATACCTTTTACGTACGCATAGGATGCAAATTATCAAATGCCCGTTTATGGAGTCATCTGCGAGATGGATACCGTAACACGTGCTTAACGTGGCACATGGGGTGATTCTGCCAAATCACCCTATGAGTGTCTGGGCTAGGGCTTCAAGTTGCTTGATGGTGTCGTCGTTCACTGCCGATTTCACAGTAACCATAGGCTCAACTATGGTGATGTCTTTGAGCGATTGCATGGCTTCGTGCATCTTTCGGCCGGCGACAGGAGCCCAGCTGCCATTTTCGATGAATGCCACTTTGCGGTTCTGAAAGTTCTTTGCTCTCAGGTGGCGTATGAAGTCGTCCATTACGGGCATCACGCCGCCGTCGTAGGTTGGCGCTGCAAGCACCAGACGGTCGTAGCGGAATGCATCTTCAATGGCTTCAGCCATGTCGTCGCGAGCCAAGTCGGTGGTTGAAACCTTAACATCACTTGAGTTTTGCAGCAGTTCAGCCAACTTATTGGCGGCGGCAGCTGTGTTGCCGTGAAGGCTGCAATATGCAATGAATATGCCTTGATTTTCGGGCTTATAACTGCTCCAGATGTTGTATAGCCCGATGTGGTGGTCGAGGTTTTCTTTGAGTATCGGGCCATGCAGCGGGCAGATTGTGGCAATGTCGAGTGCGGCTGCTTTTTTGAGTAGGGCTTGCACTTGTGCGCCATATTTCCCGCAGATGTTGAAGTAGTAGCGACGTGCTTCGCATGCCCAATCTTCGTCGGCAGATAGTGCTCCGAATTTGCCAAAGGCGTCGGCTGAGAACAGAATCTTTTCGCTTTGTTCGTAAGTAACCATCACTTCAGGCCAGTGAACCATTGGCGCCATGAAAAATTGCAGCTTGTGAGCGCCAAGCGACAGAGTTTCGCCTTCAGTCACCACTTGCAGGCGTGGAGTGAGTTTGTCGCCAAAGAATCGCTCTACTATTGCCACAGCTTTGGCTGAGCATATGCCGGTAAGCGAAGGATAATTGTCCATCATGTCTTTCACTACTGCGCTGTGGTCAGGCTCCATATGGCTTATAATCAGGTAGTCGGGCGTGCGTCCGTTGAGGACAGCATAGAGGTTGGCTTGCCATTCGGTTTGCTTGCAGGCATCGACGGTGTCAAATACGGCAATCTTGTCGTCAATAATTAAATAGGAGTTGTAGGATATTCCGTTTGGAATGATGTATTGACCTTCAAAGAGGTCAGATTCATTGTCGTCAACGCCAATATATTTTACTGCATGGCTGATTGTTACCTCGTTTGTCATCTTTCAAATAATATTTAATAATATTGAAATGCATTTTGCGGGTGTAAAATTACAACTTTATTATGAATTGATGAAATTTTTGTGCATAGTATTGCGTTTCGTGAGCTCAAATGAGTGATCAAATGATCAATGCCATTATGCCACTCACGCCAATGTAGACGTAAACTATGCGTTGCAGCATTGGGCGCGAGAGTTTGTTGAACACTTTGCTGCCCAGCACGGTGCCAACAAGCACTGCCGGCACTCCTAACGCAAAGCCTTGTGCCACATGGAAGGTGAGCATGCCATTGCCGTAGCGATATAGGGTCATGATGATGTTGCCCAGCAGAAAATAAATTTGCGAGAGTGCTATGTAGCGTTCTTTGGTTTCGCTCACAGCAAGAAAATAGAGCGCTGCCGGTGGTCCCTGCATGCCGCAAAACCCGCCCATGGCTCCTGACAGGCAGCCCATGCTCAGTTGCATTGGCATGCCGGCTTTGGGCACCATGCGTTGCCGCAGGAACAGAAAATAAAGGCTCACGACAATGAGTATCACTCCCAGAATCTTTTTGAGCAAATGATTGTCGATGGCGCTCACAAGGTGTACTGCGCCAAATGACACTATGGCAAACGCCGTGAGTATGGGCCATAGTCGCCGCCACGCTATGTGACGGTGCATGCGCATCACTATGGCAAGTGATGTGACTGACGCCAATAGGCCCGAGAGGGCAGTGGCTTCGCCATAGCTGGGCATCAGGTGGGGAAGCATGCTCATGATGAATATGCCAAAGCCAAATCCGCTCACGCGCTGCACAAAACTGGCGCCCAAGGCAAACATCATGATTAGTGCTATCTGGGAGGCTGTCATTGGTGGGGTTTCTTAATCAAAAATGCTGCCCGAGCATTGCGCGCGGGGCAGCATTAATATGTGGGTTTTGTTCTCTCTGTCAGGCTGATTGTGGCGCTTGCCTGTGTGCCTTCTCACGGCATCAGATGTTGCTAAGGTGAGCGGCGGCACCGGCGCGCAGGTGCAATCAAAATGGCAGGTCGTCGTTGTCGGTCGTGGGGCTGGCAATAAACGGCTCTTGTGCTGCCGGGGCTGCCGGAGCATTGTAGCTGTTAGGGGCATCGTTGGCTGCGGCAACTTGCTGTGCGCCAACTTTCTCGCCCTTCCAACCGCGTATGTTGGTGTAGTAGCGACCTTGATACTCGCGGCTTTCTATGTCAAAGCTCAGCACTATCTCGTCGCCCACCTCAAAGTTATATTGGTCGGCGCGGTCGCCAAAAAAGTCAAATGCTATGGTCTTGGGGTGTGCTTCGTTTGTTTCCAAAACATAGTCCTGCTTTTTCCATGGGTTGCCTGTTGACTTTGCTGTGCCAGTCACCAATGGCAGTTTCTTGATAATTTTTCCTTGTACTTCCATATTATGTAAAATGTTGTTTCGCTTTTTTTGGTTTTGCAAATTTAAGTAATCAAAATTAATTATTCTTACATTTGCCAAATTATTTTTTTGCTGCTTTTGCGCTGGTTGAATGTGTTTTTATGGCTAATGCGTTGAAAATTAATATGGTAGGGGCTTGGGCGGCTGTTGCGTGCAAATTCTTGGCTTTTGATGCGCGAGTTTGATTGTGAAGGCCCCCGAGATGTGAAAAGTTTATAAAGATTGTGGTATAATCACAAAAAATAGTGCGCAGGAAAACAAAAGTAGCATCAATTTGATTTATCTTTGCAAAAACAAAGTTTTTAAGAATTTTTTATGACTAATAATAAGACATTAATTGAAGCAATAATTTCAGGCGTACAAGAGCGAAAAGGAAAAAGTATAACACACGTTGACATGAGTGGTATAGAATATGCTGCAACACAGCACTTTATTATATGCAATGGCACATCAACGCAGCAGGTGTCGTCAATAGCCGACAGCGTGCGGGAATATGTGCAAGAGCATATAGGCGTTAAGCCTTATAACTACGATGGTTATCAGAATTGTCAATGGATTGTGCTTGATTATGGCACGATTTATGTACATGTGTTTTTACGCGAATACCGCGAGCTCTACAAATTAGAGGAATTGTGGAACGATGCCGTTATCACTGACATCCCCGATTTGGATTGAGCAAGCAGTGAGTGCCGTGCTCTGTGTGCTATGGCAACGCGTCGCGTGGTGACAGTTTTTTTAATTTATTTACTTTTAAAATTGGTATTCATTTAATACTCTATGGCTAATGATAATGGTGGAAAGAAACCCAAGGGAATAAGCTTCAACATCATGTGGATGTATGTGGTGATATTCGCTGTGTTAGCTTTCATTGCATTCAACTCCGGTTTTTCGTCCGGTGAATTTGAAAAAGAGGTGTCGTGGACCGAATTTGAGGGGTATGCCCAAAATAAAGGCATCAAAAGCATTGTTGTGGTCGATAAGACCATGGCGCGTGCCGAGGTCACCGATTCTTTGGCAAAAAAACTCAATCCCGACTATAAGAGCGACAAGGGTATGAAGGTGGTAATCACCACCGGTATTCCTTCAGCCGACAGATTGGCAGCTGACGTTGACAATTGGCGCAAATCTGGCGCATTTAATGGCGATGTCACTTATGAGAGTGGTGGCAGCAACTGGACTCAATTCCTTTGGTCGTTTGGTCCATTGGTGCTGCTCATCATCTTCTGGCTGTGGATGATGCGTCGCATGGCTGGCGGCGGCTCGGGTGGCTCGGGCGGCGTATTCAGCGTGGGCAAGTCAAAGGCCAAACTTTTCGATAAGGAAAATTCTCCGGGTGTCACTTTCAGAGACGTTGCCGGCTTGGCTGAGGCTAAAACCGAGGTGGCTGAGATTGTCGATTTCCTAAAGAACCCTCAAACCTACACCAACCTGGGCGGTAAAATCCCAAAGGGTGCGTTGCTCGTAGGGCCTCCGGGAACCGGTAAGACCTTGCTTGCCAAGGCTGTGGCTGGCGAAGCCAATGTGCCTTTCTTCTCGCTTTCGGGCTCCGACTTTGTTGAGATGTTTGTGGGTGTGGGCGCTTCACGCGTTCGCGACCTTTTCCGTCAGGCTAAGGAGAAATCGCCTTGTATAGTGTTTATCGACGAAATCGATGCCGTGGGACGTGCCCGCGGTCGCAACGCAAGCATGAACAGCAACGACGAGCGTGAAAACACTCTCAACCAACTCCTCACTGAGATGGACGGCTTTGGAACCAATAGCGGCGTGATAATTCTTGCCGCCACCAACCGCGCCGATATTCTCGACAAGGCTTTGTTGCGTGCCGGACGTTTCGACCGTCAGATTTATGTTGAATTGCCCGACTTGAACGACCGCAAAGAGGTGTTTAAAGTGCATCTGCGTAATGTAAAAATCGACGAGTCGGTCGATGTTGACCTTCTTGCTCGCCAGACACCGGGATTCTCGGGCGCTGACATTGCCAACGTGTGCAACGAGGCTGCTCTGATTGCTGCCCGACACAAGAAAACCACCGTGCAACGACAGGATTTCATGGATGCCGTTGACCGTATAATCGGTGGTTTGGAGAAACGCACCAAAATCACCACTGCCGAGGAGCGTCGTTCAATTGCCGTTCACGAGGCAGGACATGCCACCATAAGCTGGCATCTGCAATATGCCAACCCGCTCATCAAGGTCACCATTGTGCCTCGTGGCAAGGCGCTTGGCGCAGCTTGGTATCTGCCTGAGGAGCGCCAAATCACCCCAACGCAGGCGTTGCTCGACGAGATGTGCTCAACGCTTGGCGGTAGGGCTGCCGAGGAGCTGTTCTTGGGACGTATCTCCACCGGTGCTGCCAACGACCTCGAAAGGGTCACCAAGCAGGCTTATGCCATGGTGACATATTTTGGTATGAGTGACAGATTGCCAAATATCTCTTACTACGATTCAACCGGACAAAATTACGGATTCACCAAGCCGTTCAGCGAAAGCCGCGCCCAAATCATTGATGAGGAGGTGTCGCGCATCATTGCCGAGCAATATGAACGCGCCAAGGAGATTCTGCGTGAAAAGGCCGGTGGACATGCCGAACTCACCGAGGTGCTTCTCTCGCGTGAAGTGATTTTCACTGAAGATGTGGAGCGCATTTTTGGCAAACGCAAGTGGGCTTCGCGCACCGATGAGATTCTTAGCAAGGAGTCTGAAGAAAGCTCTGGCCATAACGAGGCTAATGATAGCCATTGCCCTGAACAGGGAAATGAAGATGGCAATGATGATGGCGACGACAACGTGACGCCACCGCCGTTCCCTCCGGCTCGGTAAAAGAGTTTTACACATTATATATAATATGGAAGTAATCCGCTCGGGGCTTGTGCCGCCGGGCGGATTGTTTTTTGGAGCGTTGGGTGTGGTGATGAAAAGATTTTGCGTATTGGGCGGTTTGTGAAAATAATATGCGAGTGAGTGTGGTAATCGGGGTTGCGCATGCAGGACGGCGCGTGATGGGAAATTTTTTTGTGCCGTCGGCGGATGGAATCTTTCATGAGGGCGTGGCATCATTTCGGGCGGCAGCGGGTTTTTGCGCGCGTGGTGGCTCCGTGGATGATGGCCGTTTTTCTGGCTGGAAGGCGGCGGGTGAAAATTTTTCGGCGCGTAAGTCGCTGAGCCACGGGCCGTTGGGGCGGCCTGCGTAAATTTTGCCTTAAAAATATTGGAAAATGTTTTGCCAGTTCGGGAAAAAGG
>JBJECY010000040.1:0-13584 GCA_051871515.1 Muribaculaceae bacterium
AGGCAATCGACGCATTCAAGAACGTAATCGATGCCGACCATTCATATATGCAAGATGAAAAATCGCTTGAGGCATGGACATTCATCTGCATGCTGGTGCTGCAGTGGTACTACGACCTGAGTGAACGTCTCAAAAAAGCGGAACTAAGCAACCGCTACGCACCGATGGACATGGTGCGCAGCCTAAGCCGCGTCCGGACAGTGAGAGCCGAGCGAAAATGGGTACTCGCCGAAGTGATGAAGAAAGACCGACTGCTCGTCGAAGCCGCCGGTCTGGATATTACGCCCGATAGAGGGATTTTTATGGTTTAACCCATATTATTTTGATTGAACATTTTGCTCATTAATAGATTTATTATTATAGTTGTCCATATTAACTAATCAATAAATAATATGAATAAAAATCGAATTACATTTGAGCAGATGTGCGACCTTACTTCAGGAGAACAGAACAAATGAAAGTAAAATCCGGTGCTGTGTGGGTGGCTTTCTTTGAGTTGGGAGGCTTGTTAAACATTTCCAAGTTCGCAAAGCGGTATTTCTCAAAGACTCACGCTTGGTTTTCCCAAAGATTAAACGGGTATTCGGTCAACGGCAAGCCGCAAGAGTTCTCGCCGGACGAGCATGCGCAGATTGCCGCCTCGTTCCGTGACATAGCCGCAAAGCTGAACGAGTATGCCGACGCAATTGAGAAGGCAAAATAACTGCCACACATCGGGCAACAAGCTGTGCGATGTGATAATTATTCGGCAGTGTGATTAATTGAATTAGAATGTAAGCCTCATTTGATGCCAAGGCACTCCGCCGTGAACCGATGCCGAGATGCCCTCGTTGACAAAGCCAAAGCGTTGGTAAAACCCAATCATGTGCTCTTTGCAGGTGAGACCACGCCCATGCGTTGCTGCTGCCGGGCATGCTCAATGAAGTGTTTCATCAGCAATGAGGCATAGCCGCGGTGTTGATGCTCGGGGTGGGTGACCACGCCAAATATCATCTGCCACTGGCCTTGCTCGGTGTGAAAGTCGGGCGAGTCATACATCTCGTCGGCAAGGTCGCGCTCGTTTGTCACCGGACCGTTGACAAACGCCACCATCTGTTCGCCTATTTTGAGCACATAGAAATGGCTGCCGTAAGTGGCAAGACGCCACTCAAACGAGCTGCGGCTGGCAGCCTCGGCTGGCGGAAAGCACAGCGCCTCGAGCTGCGTCACCTCGTTGAGTTGGGCAAGCGAGGCTGTGGTTATAGTGATGTCGCAAGGGTTGTTCATTTCAGATTTTTCTTTAGCTCTGCTTTGTCAATCACCAAATAAATAGTGTCAATCACATGACCGCTGCTGCCTATGTTGCCGAGGGGCTTGGCAAAATTGCGGTCGAGCACGGTTACGTCGTCAACAAAATAGTCGGTCTCGCCACGGTTGCTCCAAAAATTCTTGAATCCCCATATCTCATGATAGCTAATTTTCAGTTTCCATCCCTCAACCTGTGCCTGTTTCATGAGCTGAATGAGCGAATCCTGGTCGGTGCGGTCGTTATCGAAACTAAACGAGAACGGCTCGCCGCTGGTGTTCATGCCGGTCTGTGTCATATTCAGCCTGCCCTCCCACGAATTCCATATCACGCCTTTGGTGGTAAACTCAATCAGGTTGCCCACTTTCTCGCCGTTTGAGTAATTCTCTTTGCATGCGGTGAAACACATCACGCACGCCGCAATTGTAATGATAGATAAAAGTTTCTTCATAATACTATAAACAAGTCCTTTTTTTGTGTTTGGCAAATATACAGCAAAAAAGTCACTCCACATAGAGAATTGTGGCGGTTTTTGTGAGGGCAAGATGTTGGTGAGGCGCAAATTCTTAGATGAAAGGCAACTGTATGATTTGCCCGTTTTCGCCCACTTTGCGCATCACGCCGTTTTCAACCACAAAAAACTCACCGTGAATCTGTTCGGTGCCGTTTTTGCCCAGCAGATAAGTGCCGTCGGGGAAGGCATAGAAGCGGTGCCCGTGGCGGCTGTCGGGCTTGGCAATGTCGTTATAGGCATGCTTGCCGTCGTCGGGCGCATTTTTATAGAGATAATAATGAGGCAGAATCTGCACCTCGGTGATTCCCAGCCCGGGCAAATAACGCTTATAGCGCGGGTCGGTGGCTTCGCCCTCTTCTTCGGGGAGAGCATACACTATGCGGGCGCAATTCATTGAGCCTGCCGAGATGCCCATCACCACGCCGTTGTAGTGCTTAAGCAGCGCAGCCATGTTGAGGTCGGCAAGAAAAGCGTTTTGCGTGGGCACATGCCCGCCGCCAAGTATCACAAAATCGCTGTCGGCAATTATCTGTTTCACCTTGCCGGCGTTGCGACGGTCGAGCAGCGTGTATCGGTCAAAAACAAAACCTGCATCCATCAGAGCCTTGTGCATACACTCCGAGCAATGCTCGCTCCATGGGGCGTCGTCGGGGTGAGTGGTTACAAACACACACCTCGAGGGCTTTTTTACTTCAGCAAGAAGGTTGGAGAGAAAGTCGTTGGCGGGGTTGATGGCACCGTCCATCGACACGCTTGGGCTACTTGTTAGGAAGTAGATCATAATAAATATTCAGTGTTGTGTGAAATATTCTTTGAAAATGTTTCACAAAGTTACTAAAAATAATTATTTTTGCAAAAACTATAACAATCTTGTGTTGTTAGCGGTAAATTACTTTCAAAATGAAATTTGTGAGAGCCAATTGATTATAAAAATTTACATTATATGAAAAATTTTGTGTTTGTTTCGCCCAACTTCCCCGAGAAGTATTGGCAATTCTGCGATGAGTTGCAGAAAAACGGAGTGCGTGTGCTGGGCGTTGGTGATTCGCCTTATGAGTCGCTGAGCGCTGAGTTGAAACGCTCGCTCACCGAGTATTATTATGTGGCAAATCTTGCCGACTACGACCAGATGTATCGCGCTGTGGGCTATTATGCCTGGAAATATGGCCGCATCGACTGGATTGAGAGCAACAACGAGTTCTGGCTTGAATCAGATGCTCGCTTGCGCACCGACTTCAATGTGACCACAGGCATTAAGATGGACCGCATTGATGCCATCAAAGAGAAGAGTGAGATGAAGAAATATTATGCTCAGGGCGGCATACGCACAGCGCGCCAAATCAAGGCAAGCGAGGGCATTGACGCCGTGAAGCGCTTCTCGGTTGATGCCGGATATCCATTGTTTGCCAAGCCCGATGTGGGCGTGGGCGCTGGTGGTGCTCACAAGATTGAGAGCGAGGCAGCCCTCGATGCTTTCTTTGCCACCACTCCACAGGTGCAAGACTATGTGATTGAGGAATTTGTCACCGGCGACATCTGCACCTATGATGCAGTGATTAACTCAAAGGGCGAGCCATTGGTTGAATCGATGTGCGTTTGCCCGCCAAGCATTGCCGACATTGTTAACGACAACCTCGAATCGACCTATTATGTTGAGAAGAAGATGTCAGAGAATTTGCGCTTCTGGGGCCGCCGCACTGTGAAGGCCTTTGGCGTAAGCTCGCGTTTTGTGCATCTTGAGTTCTTCCGTCTTAACCGTGCTCATCGCGGTTTGGGCGAGGTGGGCGACTTTGTGGCTCTTGAAGTGAACATGCGCCCCGGTGGAGGATTCACCCCCGACATGATTAACTATGCCCATAACATATCGATGTTTAAGATTTGGGCCGATATGATAGCCTTTGACCGCCGCACCACTCCCGACCCCGACGACGACTATTATTGCGTGTATGCCGGACGTCGCGACAATGTGGCATACGTGCTCGACCATCAAGCCATACTTGACAAATATCGTGATGCCATGATGATGGCGCCGCGCATTGCTCCGGCTTTGTCGCCTGCAATGGGTAATTATGCCTATATTGCACGCTTCCGCGAGGCCGAAGACCGCGACCGTTTCCTCTTTGACGTGTGCAACCGCGCCGAGTGAGGCAACGCTTCCGGGCGGCTCATCTCTCTCCTGCTCCACACAATTATATAAACAATTTCATTAATAAAAAAGTTTTATTATTTTTGCAGACGTTATGAACGTAGAATATCACAAATGGTGGAGTCGCAACCTCAATCGTGACATGGAATATAAGGTGTATGGCCACGACGGTCAGGCGCTGTTGGCATTTCCGTGCCAAGACGGAAGGTATTACGACTGGGAGAATTATCATATGCTCGACGTGTTGGCACCCTTTATTGACGCCGGTCGCTTGCGCGTGATTTGCGTTGACGGCATCGATTGGGAAACGTGGTCAAACAAAGGCGGCGACAAGCGTTGGCGCATTGAACAGCATGAGCGTTGGTTTAAGTATATCACTGACGAGCTGTTGCCTAACGTGTGCGTCAACCCCGAGCAGATGTTTATGACCACAGGTTGCTCAATGGGCGGATTTCACGCTGCCAACTTCTTCTTCCGTCGTCCCGACTTGTTTAACGGCATGATTTCGCTGAGCGGATTGTATCATGCCAGCTATGGGTTTGATGGTTATATGGACGGTGCAGTGTATGAAAACTCGCCGCAAGACTTCCTAAAGAATATGCCTTCTGACCATCCTTGGATGCAGATGTACCGCCAGCGCACCATAGTGTTCTGCGTGGGCCAAGGCCGCTGGGAGGACGACTTGCTGTGGAGCACTCGCGAGATGGACCGCATACTTAAGGACAAAGGCGTGCCTGCATGGTTCGACTATTGGGGATTTGACATCGACCACGATTGGCCTTCATGGCGTCGCCAGATGCCTTATTTCCTGGGCAAGATATTGAAATAATGTTTGTTCTCCTTTATGGAGCAACTAAGAAATATTATTAGTGTACTATAAGGAAAATAGAAAAATCAATGGTTTAAACATAAAGGGTTCGACGATGTGAATCGCCGAACTTTTTTGTTTGTGGCATTGGGGTTAACGTTCTCCGCTGAAAGGGCGAACGGCGAGAACATTAGACAAAGGTTGAAATGCTTTGACATTGAAGTGATTGACCAAGCATAACGCCGTGATGAGCCATGTAATAAACCAATATGAAAAGCCCAGGTGGGGCACTTGCCACACCCACCCGGGGAAGTGGTGATTACAGCATCATTTTTGCTCGGGGACAAGATATTTATCTCCGGTTTGGTTCACAATCACTCGGCGATAGTCGTCGCCATAGCCCATGCGCAGTGGCGGCATGCACAGTCCGTCTTCGTTAAGCAAAAACTTGCCGTCTTTTTCCTGTTTCACTGCCATATCGGTGTGCTTCACAATCAGAAACTCGCCCAATTGTTTCCATTCAGCCATCATCTCGGCAGCGCATTGCTCGCCATATCGGGTGAGATATTCTTTCACACCCATAGCGCCTGAGTTGTCGGCATCAAACTCGTTGCGTTGGCTTGCCTCACCGCGATAGATTGCCATTGCATTGTTTTCAACTTGTTGCTGTGCCTCGCAATATTTGTCTTGAAGACGTTCGCGCACCCGCTTCAGGTCGGGGTACATGCGTGAATAAAACGGATAGACCATATTGCTCACCCAGTTGCACACCCAGAACGCTGAGTTCCATGAGAATTTCACGTCGCTGGCGTCGCCGCTGTTGTAGCATTTGGGCACTCTTGTCATTGAACAATAAATGGGCGTGTAAGGCACCATGGCGGCATCGTCGTTGCCAAACCACATCACGCCGCCCACTTCGTTGGGCAACCAATTGCGCATTTGGCACACCATGCACTGGCAGCATTGCTGCGAGGCAATGGGCCGCTCATGGAAATAGCGTTTGCCGTCGATGTCCCATTCCTGCGGACGTGGACGATAAGGGCTTTGCCAAGCGCCGCCGCCACAATCCACGGTCATGTCGAATGGGGTGCCCTCGTAATGGTCGCGCATGCCGTCCATACATTCGCGCAAGCTCACTTTGTGGTCGGGCTTAAAATAGAGAGGCATCACCTCACATGAGCCAATGTGAGCACCATCGGCATAGGGCAAATAACGCTCCATGCCACTCACAAAGCGGTTGAAAAAGCTCCACACGCGAGCCTCGCATGCACGTTGCATGTGAAAGTTGGTGGGCGAGTAGGCATCGCAGAAACTGAAATCGGCATCTTTGCCGTTGAAGTATCCCATTTCGCGAGCAAAGGTTATCACATCGGGCGAATAGAGCACGTTTTGCTTATCCTTGCGGTTGAACTGCCTGATTCGGCTTTGGTTGGCGTGGCAGCAGATGCAATCATCGGGGATGCGCACAGCCACCCACACGGCACCTTTGCGCCCGGCTCCCTTGCCTATCATCTCAAGAATCCAAATCTCGTTGGGGTCGCACACTGAGAAGGTCTCGCCGCTTGACCCATAGCCATATTCCGCCACCAGCGAGGTCATCACCTTGATGGCTTCGCGGGCGGTGCGCGAGCGTTGCAGCCCAAGCGTCATGAGCGACACATAGTCAATCACGCCCTCGTTGTTCACAAGCTCTTCGCGTCCCACCCAAGTGGTCTCGGTGATTGACACCTGATGCTCGTTGATTTGCCCAATCACGGCATATGTCTCGGGGGCTTCGGCAATCGCTCCGCGATAATGATTGTGGTCGGTGTCAACAATGTGGCGCATCTCGCCCGGCGCATGCTTGGCAGCAGGCCATTGGCGCAGAATACCATACATGCCATAGGCATCCATGTTATAGCTCACCATCGTCGAACCGTCGGCCGACGCATCTTTACCTATCAAAAAATTGGTGCACGCAAAACTGCTTGCCACACCCACGCAGAGTGTAGCCACGGCAATAGCCCCTCGCAACGATTTCAGCAGATTCATTTCAACAATGTTTTTTCAATGTTTATTAATTGATTTCTTCGTTGAAACAAAATTAATCATAATCGGCGAGAAAACCGCGCGGCAAAGCGATAAAAGTGCCATTGGCGCGACATTGGGCTGGGTGTCAGTATTGCAGACGCAGGCCAATGCTCATGGTGCGGGCGCGGCCGGTGAAGCCGCGGAAGGTGTCAAGGTCGTGGTTGGCACCGTCAATTCCTCGTTCAAAATAGTGGGCGTCAGTGAGGTTGTTGCCTGTGGCAAACACGTTTATGCTCACGTCGTTGGTGAGGTATCCGCGCCAGCCTATGGTGGCGTTGAGCAAGTGATAAGACGGCAAACGATAGGCATCGGCATGGTTATCGGCAGTACGGCTCGATGGCTCAAAGTCGGCATACATGCGTGCGTTCATCTGCCACGAGGCGTTGAGATAGAATCCTGCCGGCAATGTCAGTTGTGCCTCAGCACCGAGCTGAGTTTGCGGAGCATCGCCCACGTGGAGCCCGTCGCATTGTATGGTGAACTCGTTCAGTGTATCACCGTTGTAGGAGTCGTAGATGATGGCGCGGCCTGAGTTGCGCCACTTCCACGATGCCATCATGGCATAGGCCGAAAGCCGCAGCCACGGGGTGAGTTGCTGATGCGCGTTCAGCTCTGCGCCAAGATGCAAGGCGTTAAGCCCTTTCACTTGGTATTTCTCGGCGGCTTCGTCGGCTCGTTTGGCAATGTTCACCGTGAGCGTCTTGTTGCGCCACGATGCCACATAGCCCGACAGCTCTAATGCGCCGCCTTGCCACTTGGCACGCCATCCGGCTTCTGCCATCAGGTTTTTCTCGTTGGTGATGTCGTTGGTGATGCTTAGGTCGCTCGATGCCAAATATACTCCGGCATAGGGCAGGCGCGAGTTGTATCCGCCATTCACATATAGCGCATTGTTGCCGTTGAGGTGCCACAGCACGCCGCCTTTAATGCTCATGCCCCAGCCGTGAGCCCACTGCGAATGTTCGCCGGTGATGTGGTTGCTGCGGCGATAGTTGCCGTTGAACACCGATATGCCCAAGTTGGCATTGATGCGAGAGTTGGCATATCGCATCTGGGCAAAGGCCGATGCGTGATGGGTGGTGCGGCCATAGCGCGAGCCTACGTAGTCGCCCACCGTCAGGCGTTGCTGCGTGGAGCCGTCCCACCAATAGTCGCCGCCAAGCAAATCAAGCACCTTCATCTTTTGCCATGTTGAATAATACTGATATTGCATTCCGGCTGAAGCGGTCAGAGCTTCGCTGAGCCGATAATCGCCTGATGCAATTGCTCCGGCTTGGGTGTGCCCCGAAAGGAAGTCAATCATCATGTTTTGTGATGCTCCCGACTCCTGATTCTCAGCTACAATGGCATCAAAGTCGATGTGCCCGTCGGTGGTTTGATGATTGATGATGCTTGTTGCTCCGGGTGCGGCGTAGGTTGAGCGACCGCCGCCGTCGGCAATAGCCAGATACACCGAGTTGTTCATGCTCACTCGCTCAGCCTTCATGGTGTGCTGCAAGGTGAAATAGGGCTTATAGTAGTGGTTGCGAGCAATGCTATATGGTTTGCCGTTGTAGTAGCCCCAGTTCTTGCTGTAATCGCGGCCATATTGTTGCACCTCAGCGTTGCTTAGTTCGGTGTTTCGTTGGTCGTGCTCTTCGGGCGAGCCAAGTGCTGTGAAGGTGATGGTGTGTTCGTTGCCAATGGTTTTTGCCACCGACAGCAAATAAGACAGCGTTTCAACATCGGTGCATTGCACATATCCCGAACCTTTCACATACGATAGGCTCATGTTGGCGCTCCAACCTTTGCCCAGGTTGCCGGTGGAATATGCAAAATTGCCTTTGGCGGTGCCCCATTCGCTGATGTTAAATTCCATGTTGATGTGGGGCAGGGCAGTGGCAGTGCGAGTGACAATGTTCACGCTGCCGCCCATAGCGCAATCGGCAAGCATTGATGTGCCAAGGCCTTTTTGCACCTGCACGGTGTGGGTGGCATCGGCAAGACCCATCCAATTGCTCCAATACATCGACCCTGAGGTGAGCCCCTGAATGGGAATACCGTTGAGCAATATGGCAATATTGTCTTGCTTAAAGCCGCGCATATTGAGCGAGGCATCGCCATAGCTGCCTGTTGATGCCGTGGCATAAACGCCAGGTATGCCTTGCAGCATGGCCACATAAGTGGGCGAGGTGCTGTGCAGACGTATTTTCTGCGGTGTGATGGTGGTGAGGTTGAGAGGTGTGTTGCGTTCATCGGCAAGGTGAGTGCGCACGGTGATTTCTTGCAGCGTGACAACGGTATCGGTTGCCTCGGCAATGTTGCTTGGGTGGGTCATGCACACACCGGTGGCATGTGCAAGAATTGGCAGAATTGCTGCACCCAACGCAACAAAATAAGTCTTCTTTGATTTCATAAAAAAAGCTTTAAATTGTTAGTATCGGGGGCTCACAATTCAAGGCTTTTAATTGCAAAAAGATGTGTGGCACAGGATGTTCTATTCAGGTGCGGCGGCGCATTACATTGATTATTGCTCCACCTCGCGGGGGAGCGACAAATGCGGCACACTAAGCATCATGAACTTAGGCAAAGCTGTGCAACCAAATTCTTCTTCCATCCAGACTGTAACTGTCGGTACCGTAGTTTCAACGGTTCGTGCCATAGTGAAGCCTAATAGACTCCGTTTCTGGCTCGCGGACTTTACCGCCGATAGGGAATTTCACCCTGCCCTGAAGAGTTTGCTCTGGTGCAAAGTTATATATAATAATTGAATCAGCCAACATTTGCCTTATGAAATAGGGTAATGGCGATGTGCGAGAGCCTCCAAGTGCCTGAAACAGAGCTAATAACCGTAGCTGATTTTCTGGGGGGATGAATGGCTGAGGCATATTTTTAGAAAGGGGGGGTGCACATTGGTCAATAAAAAATGACCTGTAGCGGTGCCCATCACAGGCAGCGCCACAGGTCGGCCCAAAAATAATTATTATTTCTGAAAGAAAACTATCCGTTTAATTATTCCACCGGCACTTGAATCTCGGTGACATAGTCGGCAGGATTCTCGCGGTTCCACGGTCCGTCGATGTAGCTGAAACGCGGGTTGCCAACAATGCGCAAGCCTTCATGCTCAATGTGTTGCATCACTTTTGCCATCGACTCGGCAAACTGCGAGTAGTCGCCGCGATGGTTAAAGCACAGCGCTTTGGGCACTGCCGGTGCTTCATAAAAGTGCAAGATGGCTGTGTCGGGGTGCATTTCGCCCACCGCCTCGCAGTATTCAAGGTCGATATCGGTGTCTTTGTGTTCGGCATCGTGTTCAATGGTGTAGCAATATTGCGGCTCGGGGCAGGTGCAGCCCACGCGCATCATCTCGGGACCTATGACCGTGTAACAAATCATGCCAAGCTGGTCGTAAGAGGGAATCACGCGGCGGTGACTTGCCACTATGCGCGAAGGAATTGTTTTAATTATAAATTCGTCCATAAGATTTTCGTTTTCAAGAGATTGTTGTTCAAGGCTTTGCAATTGAGCTAACTGAAGTTGCAGCCGAGCCAGTTCACGCCGGCATTCTGACATCTTTTGGCGAATGGTGGTGAGGCACGGACGGTTGTCGCCTTCGGCAAACAGCCCGGCAATCTCGTCGAGCGAGAAGCCTAAGCGCTTAAGGTGAAGGATTCGGTTCACGCGCACCGACTGCCCGAGCTGATAATAACGATAGCCCGTTAGCGAGTCGATGTGTGCCGGCATCAGCAGTCCAAGACTCTCGTAGTGCCTTAGCGCCTTCACCGTGAGGCGGCAAAGCTTTGAAAACTCTCCTATTTTATACAATTTGTTCATAATCACTCGTGTAATTGTCTCTGATGGATTTGCGCAAATAACATGTTTGAAAAATTACGTTGGCGAAGTTAATCAATGACCTAAGGGACGAGTCAAGAGCCGCAATGGTTTTTAACACTTATTTAACATATTCATATCACCACATACACGGCACACAATGCCAAAGCTATCGCCGACACCACCTCAACGCGTCGCTGATGGCGCAAGAAAAACCTGCGCAGATAGGCACCGGCAAGCAACCATAGGAGATTTGCTCCCGGACCAGCCAAAAGCAACCAGGCGGCAGCTTCAAGTAGCGCCGAGAATCTGTTGGTATATGGCATCACAAAGGTGAAATACACCATGAGGTCGAACATCATTATCTTGGCATTGGTCATCTGCACTAACATTCCGCTCCAAAACGAGCACTCGCCGCTGTGCAAAGTGGTGGCTTGCCCCGACCCGCGAGCAAGCCTAAAGGCAAGCCACAACAGATAAGCCGCGCCAACGTATTTCACGCCCACAAGATAATGCCCCGCGGCTTCGCCCATTAAGTGCGCTAACAGAGCGAGCGTCACCGATGCCACGCTGAATCCTGTGAGTTGGCCCAACCACATCACCAATGCCGCACGTCTGCCGTGGCGCAACGACATGGTAAGGGCATAGACATTAGCCGGTCCGGGCGTATAACCCACAACTAATATCTGAAGCAACAATGTGGCAAGCAAACTTTGTGGCATGACCTATGGCAAAATTATAGCATGATTAAACGCCACAAATATAAAGAAAATATCACAGTTTACACCATTCGCACAGGTTTTTTGGCGGAGTAGATGCCGATATGATTCCCGCATATGAGAGGATAGAAACGGTGTTTTTACATTAATTTTCACCTGTTTTTTCCAAAATTCAAAACACTTGCGTATATTTGTATGATTAAAAAGGAGGCAAGCATGGAGAACAAGACGCTTAAAAGATTGCCGGTTGGCATACAGACGTATGAGAAGTTGGTGGAACAGGATTGCCTGTACATCGACAAGACTGAGTATATCTGTAAGATGATAAACTTCAGCAATTACATCTTTCTGAGTCGCCCAAGGCGATTCGGAAAGTCGCTTCTCGTGTCAACTCTCCAAGCCTATTTTGAGGGAAAGAAGGAACTTTTCAAAGGAACATACATTGACACCGTTGAAAAGGATTGGACTGAATATCCTGTGCTGCGGTTTGATTTGTCAATGGCTAAGCATCTTGACAAGAATCAATTAGAACGATACTTGCTGTATATATTAGAGCAGAATGAGGCACGTCTTGGCTTATCATCTGACCATGTTGACCCAAATGTTAGAATGGCAAATCTGATTCGTGAGGCGTATTATAAAACCGGCAAAAAGGTTGTGGTTCTGATTGATGAATACGATGCTCCGCTGCTCGACGTGGCTCATGAAAAAGATTTGTTGACAGTTTTGCGCAATGTGATGCGAAACTTCTATTCTCCGCTCAAAGCCTCCGACCCATACCTTAAGTTTGTGTTCATTACTGGCATCACCAAGTTCTCGCAGCTTAGCATCTTCAGCGAACTGAATAACCTCAGAAACATAAGCATGTTGCCTGAGTATGCAGCTATATGCGGCATCACTAAGGAAGAGATGTTGACGCAGATGTCAGACTATATCGATGCGTTTGCTCGCGCACTTGAGATTACCCCCGAGGAAGCGATGAATGAGCTTCAGCATCAATACGATGGTTATCATTTCACTTGGCCATCGCCCGACATCTTCAACCCTTTCAGCCTGCTCAATGCCTTCTTAGATAAGATGCTAAACAGTTATTGGTTTGAGAGCGGTACACCAACTTTCCTGATTGAAAAACTGAAGGAATTTAATGTTTCGCCGTCACAAATCACTCGCATTGAGGCAATGGCATCGGCATTCGATGCACCCACCGAGAGCATGAAATCGGTCACCCCGTTGCTCTATCAGGCAGGCTATGTCACCATCAAGGATTATGACCGCCTCACGCGCATTTACACGCTCGACATCCCGAATCAGGAAATACGCATCGGCTTGATGGAGAGCCTTTTACCTAATTATGTTGACACGCGTTGGGAAACTGGTATGACCACAATAGCACGCATGTTTTCTGCCGTGTATAAAGATGACCTCAACGAGATGCTGCGTTTGTTACAGGCTTATCTTTTAACTATTCCGCAATGCGATAACACCAATTATGAAGGCCATTATCAGCAATTGCTTTATGTGATATTCTCGCTTTTGGGCCGTTACGTTGATGTGGAAGTGCGCACAGCTACCGGGCGTGTTGACATGGTTATGAATTCCGGCAAGGCATTGTACCTCATTGAGCTGAAGCTAAACAAGTCAGCTGAGGCAGCTATGAATCAAATCAACCTCAAAGACTATCCATCGCGCTTCGCCCTCAGCGGATTGCCTATCACCAAAATCGGCATCAACTTCAACACCGAAAGCCACACCATAGAAGATTGGAAAATTGAGGCGTGAGACATCTTTTTGCTATGGATTTATGCATGAAGACGTCGTGTAGGGGCGTGGTATATTCTTTAGCTTTATAAATATTTGATAAACAATTGATTATAAGGGTGTATGCAATGCGCCCAAAACATTTATTGGGGTTAATACACATCTCTTTTTATGTCGCAAATAGTTTTGCCGGATACTCAACGGCAGCCACATTCATGCATAGGCAGGAAAAATTATGTATCTTTGCATATAAACTGACCAGATATGATGACTAAAAACAAAATTCTTTTTGCGGTATTGGCATGGGTGTGTGCATTTGTTGCGGTAGCTCAGCCAGTGGCTCCGCAATATGAAAACCCTGATTGCTGGTGGAACGGAGCAGAGGGCTTCAAGGGACATGATGTTGACGTGTTTTATGTGCTTCCCACTTGCGTTGGTGCTTGGCAAGATTCTTGTGGCGTGATGCAGTTTAAT
>JBJECY010000041.1:0-51945 GCA_051871515.1 Muribaculaceae bacterium
GTTGAGTTCTTCAAATTTATTCGCTAATTTTGCACTTGCAGGTAGAATCTGCGAAATGCCATAGAAATTCTCCGGGCACTCGGCAACCGCATCAGCCTCTCCTATACATTATCACAAACAAACACAGGCCACACCGCTGTTGGTGAAGCCTGTGCTTTGAGCTTGATGTATGTTACACAGGGCAATATGGGAAAAGCCTGTGCGCCCGCATCAAATTTTTATATTATGAAAAGATTTTGAATCAATTGCCGTAGCTCAATGTGGTGTAGTAGCGGTCTCGGCTGTAGTAGTATTCAAGCGAAACAAAACCGCGGGCGTTGCCGCCATACCATGTTGAGCGGATGCCATCAGAGTCCTCAACGTAGGTCACCGGTTGGCCATATCGTGTGCAGAGGTCGCCGTAGAGGCGGTTGAAACGGCCAAGGTCGTCATAAGAGGTCGAATAGTGGAATTCTGCGCTCGCAAGCATTTGATTGGTGCCGTAGTTGAGCATCACATCTGGCCAGAAGCAGCTGAGTTCCTGTATGTTGCGCAGATAAACAACGCCATCGTAATATCCGTCAATCTCATATCCGCGGGTAAACAAATAGTCGAGCGAAGTGTAATAAGCTGTGCCAAACGTCAAACCCAGAATACCGCTGATGATTGGGGCACGGTGCCAAGGACGATAGCCTGGAGGAGGCACCGGGCGGAAAATATGGTGATGCACCGGGCGGAAGCTGCGGAATGGCGGAGCCACTGGAGCGTGCCACGAACTTGGGCGATGGGTGATTACGCCATGATGGCTTGGTGCCGGAGCATGACCGGGAGCACCGGGACGTGCGTCGCCAATATGGAAACCTCCACCGGGGCGGCTGTTGTTTCCGCCGGGGCGATTGCCCACACCAGCATTACCACCGGGGCGGCTGTTGTTTCCGCCGGGACGATTGCCATTGCCAACATTACCACCGGGACGGCTGTTGTTTCCGCCGGGACGGCTGCCGCTGCCCACATTACCACCGGGGCGATTGTTGTTGTCAGGACGGCTGCCATTGCCAACATTACCACCTGGGCGATTGTTATTGTCAGGACGATTGTCGCCACTCACGGTTGTGCGGTCGCCATAGCTGTTGCGCATTGAGCTGCTTCGCGAATCGCTGCCGCGGCGGTTGCGCGAATCGCTGCCGCTCATCGAGCTGTTGCCCGACGTGTTGTTTCCGGTCACCTTCGGCCAGTTGCTTGCCTCGTTGCGGTTGTTGTCACGACGCACTGCCGACGAGCCACGGTCGCTGCTGCCGCTTGAGCGGGTCACTGTGGCAGCGCTGCCGCTTTGGCGCGAGCTTGAGCTGCTGCGCTCAGACGAAACATTTGAACGGCGCTCGGTGCGTTGCGTTGAGCGTCCGCTGCGCGACTGTGCCATTGCACCGTCACTTATCATAATCATTCCTGAGAGCAACAATGTGCTCAAGGCCATGTGTAATGTTGTTCGTGTCATAATAGTTATAGTTTTATTGTGGTTTTTGTTTCTACTTTTTTAGACTTTTGCCCGGCGCGATAGTTTAATGTGTTCACACGCGGCATTTTGTAAAAAATTGTTATAATATCTTCTGATGCGCTCCTGACGCAGCTGCCTATGGGTGAAAAAACCTCCCTTACGGTGCTTTAACCCACATTTGCCGCAGGAGAAGCAGCCACAAGGGAGGTGGAAGTGTATGATTAAAAAATAGCTTATTTATTGCCTTTTGTAATCAATAACCATAAGCCAGCGAGGTGTAGAAGCGGCCATTGCTAAAGCGGTAGGTGAGAGTGATGAAACCGCGGCTATCGCTGCCGTACCATGTGGTCTCACGCAACTTGCTGCTTGTGTAGTGCGATACAGGGCTGCCATAGGTGCGGCACAAGTCGCTGTAAAGGCGCGTGTAGCGCGAGCTGTCGTCGTAACTTGTTGAATAATAAAGCTCGGCGTTCTCAAGATATCCGCGTGAGCTGTAATGAATCACAGCGTCTGGCCAGAAGTAGTTGAGTTCGCGCACGTTGCGCAGATACACGTTGTTGTCGCAATATCCGTCAATCTCATATCCGCGGTCAAAGAGATAATCGAGCGACGAGTAATAAGTTGCGCCAAACAGAAGCCCGAAGATGCCGGTGATGCGTGGAGCTGAAGCCATTGGGCGGAATCCCTTTGGTGCCGTTGGGCGCTTCACTATAAAGTCGGCTGGGCGATGAGTGCGCACGGGTGGTGCCACAGGTGTTGACCACGACGATGGGCGATTCACTATGCTGCCATGGCTCTCAGGGCGGTCAATATGATATCCGCCGCCGCTCACGGTGCCTGGACGTGCATTTGGTCCATTGCGCAGGTCGCCGGGATTGCTTGTTGAGCCAATCTTGTCGGCTGGGCGGCTGGTGCCCACAGCACCGTTACGGCCATCGTTGCTCACAGCGGGCTTGCTGCTTACTGGCCAATGTGAAGCTCCTGAATTGCCCACATTGGTGTTTTTGTTGCCCGTGCCGGTGTTTTGGGTCTTGTTGCCGGTGCTCACCTTGTCACCCGGACGGCTGGTGCTCACCGAGGTGTTGCGCCCTGCCACCGTGCTGTTTTGCTTAGCGCGGTCAATGCCGGCTGCGCTGTTATTTGACGAGTTGCCGCTGCTTTTCACCGGTGTGCTCACTGTGGTCTCACGATTGTTGTTCACCGTGTTGTTTGTTGTGCGAGTGCTCACCGAACGGCCGTTTCTCTCACGAGTTTGTGATGAAACTGTAGGAGTTACCATCACCATTCCCATCATCAACAGGGAACTTAATACGATGTTTCTTGTTACAGTTTTCATAATTCCTTATTTTTAGTGGTTCGTCAAATATGTTATCTTTCTCTCGTTTCTGTTAATTTGACAACAAATTTAACTAAAAGTTTAACTCAGAATGTAAAATTAAGCGTTTTTTTAACTTTTTAATGCGCAAATACGACTCTTTAAGCCTCTCTTGCTTAATCTTGCCCGCCTTCACCGCGTCAACAATCACCTCAACCACGCGGAATGGTCTGTCGGGTTCATAGCCGGTGGTGATGTTATTGCCCATCACCAAGATGTCGGCTCCGGCATTTATTGCCATTGCAATGGCATCCTCAATGGCGTAATTGTCAACTATGCCCTGCATATACATGTCGTCGGTGAGAATCACGCCATCAAAGCCAAGCTGATTGCGAAGCAAGCCGGTGAGCATCGCGCCCGACAGCGTAGCCGGCAGCTCAGGGTCAAGATTGCGGTTAAAGATGTGAGCCGTCATCACGGCATCGAGTTTGCCGTGGTCAATGAGCCACTTAAAGGGATGCAGCTCGGCAGGCAGCCACGTCGAGGTGACGTCGGTGAGCCCGTAATGCGAGTCGGCAGTGCTGCTGCCATGACCCGGGAAATGCTTGGCAGCGCACACCACCCCATGAGCATGATGGGCATCAATCCACCACTCGGCATTGCGCGCCACGGCGGCGGTATCGCCCGAGAAGCTGCGCCCAAGTTTGCCAATCACGGGGCATTGGGCGTTGACGTTCACGTCAATGTCAGGTGCCAGATTCATGTTCACCCCCGACCATGCCAAGTCGGCGGCAATCAGTCCGGCATAATGCATGGTGGTGTCGCGGTTGTCAATGCCGCCCAGATAGCTGTGGCTCACCGTAGGGCCGTAGCCATACTGTGGCTTGAGCCTCGCCACCCGGCCGCCCTCTTGGTCAAGGGCTATGAGCAACGGCTCGCTCCTGAGGCTCTGCAAGGTGTGGGTGAGGCGGCGCAAACGCTCACGCGAAGTGATGTTGCGCGAGCCAAGCTCACGCGTGCCGGTGAGGTCAACGTCAAACAGTATTATGCCGCCCACGTGCAGGTCGCGCACATATCGCACGGCATCACTGCTTGGCGTCACGCTGTCGGCCTTGAAACCCACCATAAGCATCTCTGCGGCATATTGGCGCAGCAACGAGTCGGGCCACAGGGCACCATCCTGAGCGCACACGGCAGGCACACTCAGCAGCATCGCCGCCAACGCACACAATATCATTCTTTTCATAACAAAGTCTTGTTTTTGTGAGAAGTATCTAAAAAAAACGGTTTTAATGTGTAGCTTTAGCAAATTTAATAATAATTTGTGCATTGAGCGCGCTATGTGCTAATTTTATTTGCCATCGGCCCTCGGGACACCACATTTTTTGCTTAATTTTGCGCCACATATTTTATTTATAATAATAAAAATGCTCACCAACACATCACCCCGCCCCCTTGTGGGCATCTCTGACAACTACGGCGCCGAGGGCTTTCACAACCTGAAGGTGGAATACGTGACTGCGCTCATTGATGCCGGAGCGTTGCCAGTGATTATACCCCTCACGCCCAACCACGAAGTGCTGAGCGCCACGCTCTCACGCCTCAACGGCTTGGTGCTGAGCGGCGGCGGCGACATAGCGCCGCAATGGTTTGGCGGCACCCGTTCGCCCTATGCCCACGCCCCTAACCCCGAGCGCGACAGCTACGACATTGCGCTCTACAAGCTTGCTGTGCAGCTGCAACTGCCCGTGCTGGGCATTTGCCGCGGTCTGCAAGTGATAAACGTGGCTGAGGGCGGCGACATCTATCAGGACCTGCCCCACGAGATAGACCCCTCAATGACGCGTCACTCGCAAACCGCGCCCAAGTGGCAAGGCGTGCACGCCCTCAACGTGGTGCCGGGCACCCGGCTTGCCGACTTGTTGCCCGGGCAGCACCTCATGTGCAACTCGTTTCACCATCAGGCGGTGAAACGCCTTGGCAACAACCTGCGCGTGGCAGCATGGAGCGACGACCATGTGGTTGAAGCCATTGAAAGCACTTGCCACAACGTGATTGCCGTGCAATATCACCCCGAACGGATGGCGCAACCCGGCACCCCGCACCTGCAACTGCTCGCCAACTGGGTGCATCAACTCACCGCCGCAAAACCATAACACGAATTACTGACCAAACTTTCCGACAAAAAGATTAACCCCGTCAGCACAAAAAATCGGGCGCGCGCAGCCCAATTTCCTGAAATAAAGGGTTAAAATATGGCAAAAATGTTGCACAAATCACAAAATTATGTGCAAAAAACATTCTTTTGGTCAAGAAAATTTTTATTTGTGAATAATAATTCGTTACTTTGCACCGATAAATTAAATAGAGAAAAGAATAACAACTCATTTTATAACAATTTAAAATTAAGAATTATGTCTGAAATTGCAGAAAGAGTAACAGCTATCATCGTTGATAAGCTTGGTGTAAACGAAGCAGAAGTAAAGCCTGAAGCAGCATTCACTACTGACCTTGGTGCAGATTCACTTGATACAGTAGAACTTATCATGGAATTTGAGAAGGAATTTGGTATCACTATTCCAGACGAAAAAGCTGAAACTATTCAAACTGTAGGCGACGCTATCGCTTACATTGAAGAAAACAAGTAAGACAAACTTTCTTTAATTTCCCGTAACTACAACTTTATGGAATTAAAAAGAGTAGTAGTAACAGGTCTTGGTGCTATTACTCCGTTAGGCAACGATGTTACTCAGACATGGGCTAACGCGTTGGCAGGAGTGAGTGGAGCAGGACCTCTTACTCGTTTTGACGCCTCAAAGTTCAAGACACAATTTGCATGCGAAGTGAAGGACTACAACTCAGCCGACCACTTCGACCGTCGTGCGCTTCGCACATTAGACCTTTATTCACAATTTGCTCTTGTTGCAGCCACTCAGGCTGTTGACGATGCGCAAGTGGGTGGCGAAGGCATCGACAAGACTCGCGTAGGCGTTGTGTTCTGCGCCGGCATTGGCGGCTTGCACACTTTTGAGGAAGAAGCAGGATATTATGCCATTAATCAAGAAAACGGTCCTAAATACAACCCATTTTTCATTCCTAAGATGATTGCCGACATCGCTGCCGGACACATCTCAATGAAATACGGTTTCCACGGACCTAACTATGGCATCGTTTCGGCTTGCGCTTCGTCGACCAACGGCATTATCGACGCATTCAATCTGGTGCGTCTGGGCATGGCCGACGTGATGGTGACCGGTGGTGCTGAAGCAGCCCTCTACCCTGCCGGTGTGGGCGGTTTCAACTCAATGCACGCCCTCTCAACACGCAACGACGACGCCGCTCACGCTTCGCGTCCTTTCAGCGGCTCGCGCGACGGTTTTGTGATGGGCGAAGGCTCTGCTGCTCTCATCCTTGAGGAATATGAGCACGCCAAGGCTCGCGGCGCTAAAATCTACGCCGAAGTGATTGGCGGTGGCATGAGCGCCGATGCTTACCACATCACTGCTACCCACCCCGAGGGTCTGGGTGCTCGCTTAGTGATGGAGAACGCTCTCAAAGATGCCGGCATCAAGCCTGAAGACGTTGACTACATCAACGCTCACGGTACTTCGACCCCTGTGGGCGACGTTTCGGAGGCTAAAGCCATCAAGGACGTCTTTGGCGAACACGCTTACAAGCTCAACGTAAGCTCTACCAAATCAATGACAGGACACTTGCTGGGTGCCACTGGTGCTCTTGAAGCGCTGTTCTGCGTGAAGTCGGTGCAAGAAGACGTTATCCCGCCAACTATCAACCACGTTGACGGCGACAACGACCCCGAAATCGACTACAACATGAACTTCACCTTCAATGAGGCACAACACCGCACAGTTGATGTGGCTCTCTCAAACACCTTTGGTTTTGGTGGTCACAACGCCTGCATCGTAGTGAAGAAGTATAAAGAATAAAATTTCGGCACAAGTGCTTAACGATATTCTTACAGCTATAAAGCTCCCTTTCATCAAGGAAAAGGAGCTTTATGTTTTTTGTCACCGCTTGCTGGGATTCTATCCGGGCAACATTGAGCTTTATAAACTCGCCTTTGTGCACCGCTCAATGTCAATAAAACGCGCCAACGGATGGATTAACAACGAACGCCTTGAGTTCCTGGGCGACTCCATACTCGATAGTGTGGTTGCCCATGTGCTCTACAACGCCTTCCCCAAGCGACGCGAGGGCTTTCTCACCTCCACACGCTCCAAGATTGTGCAGCGCGAGAGCCTCAACCGCGTGGGCGAGAGGTTAGGGCTGCCTCAGGTGGTGCGCTGGTCGCAGAAGTCGCAAAGCCACAACAGCTACATCTACGGCAACGCCGTGGAAGCCCTGGTGGGAGCCGTTTACCTCGACAAAGGTTACAACCGCTGCTACCGCTTTGTGAAAGAGCGCATCATTGATGCCTACTTCGACCTTCGCAACGTGGCAAAAACCGAAATAAACTTTAAGTCGCACCTCATTGAGTGGTGTCAGAAATATCGCATTCAGGTTGAATACGTCACCTCTGATGCCGAATTCGACAGCCAAAACAGCCCCATCTTTAGCACCGTGGTGAAACTGAGTGGCATTGAAGTGGGTAAAGGCAAGGGATATTCAAAGAAGGAATCCCACCAACTGGCATCGCAAGATGCCCTTAACCACATCAACGGCAATCAGGAAATCAGAGAAACCATTCTTGCCACCGTGGGCGAAGACGGCAACAACGACGACTTGAAAGAAGAAATCACCAAAGAAGACGTGGTGGCGGCTGCCGAGGCCATGGCCATCGCCGAGCTTGAGCGCGAACAGCGCGAAGCGGCCGAGGCGTAACACGGCCTTAGCAATCCCTCCTCCCAAAACTCACAAACAGCAAAGCACCGCTCGGGGAATCATCTCCCCTCCGAGCGGTGCTTTTTTAGTTGATGATGCAGGCAGCTGCTCGCCTGTTTACGTCAGGCGCACAGGGCAGCCGCGCCCACACCTTATTCTGTCATTTTAAACAATGCCTTGCCATAGTCGGTGAGACAATCGGCCAAGTCGGCAACAAACACCGGAATCTCAACCGTGCCTATCGCCCACGGACCAATATCATAAGGATTATACACAAACACAACCTCACTGCCGGTGAGATAAATCACATGGCTCACAAACAGGTCGTCAACAAAGATGCCCGATTTTTCCTCAAGCTCGCTCATTGTCTCGGCATAATAGTTGCGCAACAGCGTATCTTTGAGTATTGGCATCAGCGCTTCGTCGCTATTAGGCTTGAACAGGCTGTTGAAGGTGAGCACGCGCTTGTTCTTGAGGTCGTAGTTCACATAGCTTGTGAAATAGCTGCCATGCGCGCCGCCCAGATACTGCGAATGATACACTCTGAACACCACAAACTCCTCGCAGAATCCCACCGACTTCACCTCAACGCTGTTGAAGAGCTCGCGCACCTTGTCGGGGCCCTCATCGGGCACGGCATCCACGCGCCTGAGCACGCTCTCGCCATAGCCCACAGGCTTTGAGATAAAGTCAACTATGCAACTGTCAATCGACGCCTTTGGCGTTGAGAAGGTGTGCGCAATGATGGTATCCTGCAACGCCTTCACATCGGCATCGCCAAATCGGCGCGGCCACTGCACGGCAATGGCTGCCGTGGTATATACCTTCACGTCGGCGCCAAAGGTAGTGTCGCCCTCACACAGATAGGTTGCCGAGGCGGTTTTATACTCCTCATAGATGTCGTAGTTGCTTATGTCACAACCGTTTGCGCCATCGCTTTGAGTCAACACATTGGTTTGCGGCTTGCTGCATCCGCCAAGCACCAGCACCGTTGCAAGTGCCGTAATGCCACATAATAGTTGCTTCATGTTTCTCATAATCTTATTGTCCGTTCTTTATAAAAACTCTTATTCTTTCGCCCTCTCTGAGGGTTGTGGGGTAAAGGTAGGCAATTATGTTGATTGCCCTACACAAAATTTGGTTAATAATAATTTATTTACCAAAAAAATTCATTCTTTCTGCCGCCACAGCTGCCCAACCTTGTTTCTGATGGCAAGCACATTGCCGGCAGTGATGCAGCCCATAATCACCAACGCCACCACCACGGCAGGCAGCAACGAGCTGCCGCCCACGCCAAACGCGTGCAGCATATCCATATACCACGAGCGCGCAGCCAGCATCAGCGCCACGCTTGCCACAGGCACCACGGCGTTGATGGCAACCACCATTCTCACGTATGGAGCCGCCACCTGAGCCGGGCTATAGCCCAACATCAGCAAGTCCTGAAGCTTCTTGGTGTTTTTCTGCAGCAGCAGATAAATGCTCAGTGTGAGCACAAAGAATGACAGCAGGCTGATTATCACGCCCACGGCAATCACTATGCTTATTATCACCGTGAGAAAATAGTTGGCTTTGCCGCTGTTCATCTTGTCGCCCGCTATTTCATAGCCCTTGTCGTTCATATATTGCACAATGCGCTCATCACCCGGCACATTCACCTCCACAATCAGTCGGCTGGGATTGTGCACGGTGCCGTCGCCGTAGCGCCGGTTGCTCCACTTCATGAAGTCCTCTGGCACAAGTATGGTGTTCAGACGGCTCGAGAAGCCCACTATGCGCCCTGCATAGGTGTCGCTCATGCCGTTGCCGGTGAGCGTGAATTGCAGCGGAATCATGCCCATCATGCCCTCGCTGATTTTAGGCATACCCTGTGCCGCCGCAAAGCCAAAGTTATACAGGCTCAGATAGTCCTTCGACACTATCACAGGCACCTCGGGGTGACGGGCATCAAACTTCCAGTCGGCCGAGCTGACATCAATAAACTCATCGGGTATCGATTCAAAGAAAAACTGCGTTTGCAGGCTGTTGCCGCTGCCGCCTTTGCCCACCGTTGCGCGCACTCCGTATTGCGAGGCGTCAAACAGCCCCACCGTGCGCACCCACGGCTGCGATTGCAACTCGTTCACCGCGGCGGGTGCAAACTCGGTCGATGACCCCATCAATGCGCCCATGCCGGTGACTTTGCGGGTTATCACCAGATAATCGCGCTTTATGAAGCTCTCTTCGTCGTTGAAGATTGGGCGCACATCGCCATAGAACTGCACTGCCAGTATCACTATGGTGAGCCCAACAAGGTTGGCAATGGCAAAACCCGTTAGCTGCGGCACGCTCACGTGCTTACGCAGCAATTTCCACATCAATCCGTTCATAACTTCAGCTCCTCATCAACTTTTATCATCACATTATTGCCCACCGAGGTCGAGATTACGCCTGCGCCCTGCCGAGCAGCCTCCTCGCTCACAAGCTTGCCAACGATGGCATTGTTGGCGCTGTCAAGGTGGCTCACCGGCTCATCAAGAATCACAAAATCGCAAGGCTGGCACAGCGTGCGAATGATGGCGACACGCTGCTGCTGCCCTATCGACAAGCGGCCCACTGGGCTATTGAGCTTATCTGCTATGCCAAGTGCCTCAAACAGGCGCACAATCTCCTCTCGCGACTTATATCCAGTGATATCGTTCTTTAGCATCACATTCTCTAAGGCGGTAAGTTCAGGGAACAGACGCAACTCCTGAGGCAAATAGGCAAGATGATGGCTTCGCACTTTGCACCACTCTGCCACCCCAAGGCGCAACACATCGCTACCATCAAAAGCGATGGTGCCCATATAGTCGGTGCGATAGCCATAAAGGTAGCTGCATAGCGACGACTTGCCCGTGCCGCTCTCTGCCGAAATCAGGTATCGGCGGCCTTTCTCAAAACTCACATCACGCAGCCACACCTCGCTACCGCTGTCATCACTGCCCGCAAACACCGCCGGCAACACATTATGTAGTTCAATCTTTTGCATCAAAGTGTTGATTTATAAACGTCTTTTGTAATTCTGTATTTACGTCTTTTCTATTTTTTGACAAGCAACGTTGACACACCGCTAAGCGCTTCTTAATCTGCCAAGCATTTGCCTCTGCAAAGTAATAAAAAACATTTCTTACACCCACATTAAATATACTTAAATATTATCCAACAGCCCGATTGCCCCAAATCAATCCCCGTCACCCCCATCACAAAACATTACAATAACGTAGGGGCGTATCGCAATACGCCCGAATCAACAACCACGCCACCAACGCCGTTCAGGTCAATTTTTTGGTTCCCATGTAGGGGCGTATCGCAATACGCCCAAAACCACCAACCACGCCACGTTATTTGTCAGTCACATGTAGGGGGGTATAGCAATACGCCCGAAAACATCCGCCAAAATCACCAACCACGCCCACCGTTTTCGGTTCCCTGTAGGGGCGTATCGCAATACGCCCAAAAACACCAACCACGCCATCAACGCCGTTCAGGTCAATTTTTTGGTTTCCATGTAGGGGCGTATCGAATACGCCCAAAATCACCAACCACGCCGCACGCGTTGTCCGGTCGCATGTAGGGGCGTATAGCAATACGCCCAAAATCACCAACCACGCCACACGATTTATCCGGTCACATGTAGGGGCGTATCGCAATACGCCCAAATCACCAACCACGCCATCAACGTTATTTGTCGCCCACCATGGTTATCGGTTTCCATGTAGGGGCATATCGCAATACGCCCGAATCACCAACCACGCCGCACGCGATTTCGGTCACATGTAGGGGCGTATCGAATACGCCCGAAAACACCAACCAAAAACGTTGCAAAAATGTAGGGGCATATAGCAATACGCCCGAAATCACCAACCACGCCGCACGCGTTGTTTGTCGGTTGTTGGGGTCGCCATCGCCGCGGTCGCCGGGCGTATCGAATACGCCCAAAAACACATGCCCAATCACATGCAATGGTATTTATTGTGCATCGCCGCGGTCGCCGGGCGTATTGCTATACGCCCCTACAACATGGCATCTCGTTTTTAATTGGTGACGGAGTGTTGGGCATCGCATCGGGTCACCGGGCGTATTGCTATACGCCCCTACGGCATGGCATCATATTTTTATCGGTCGCCGGGCGTATTGCTATACGCCCCTACGGCGTGGCATCAACAACACCCGGCATGGCATCAACAACACCCGGCATGGCATCATATTTTTATTGGGATGGCACCCCCACCCGAAAAGGCCTCTCTTACGAACCCAAGAAAATGAGCAGCATACCCAACAGCACCAGCGCCAAATCAATTGCCTTATTGCGCACATCACGCTCACCAAGCAACAGCACTCCGAGCAGGAAGCTCACCACCACACTACCTCGCCGCACCATAGCGAGGATACTCACAAGGTTTCCAGGAAGCTGCAACGCAGCATCGTAGAGCAAATCGGCAACCACCTCACACACGGCAACCGCCATGATGACAGGCGAGAACTTAAGCACCATGCGCGAGCCGCCGACCCACTCCTTGCCACCACGCCCATACACCACCAAAACGGCTATCAGCAAAATGCCCGCCTGGTATATGTTGTACCAACTTTGTATGAACATCACGCTTTGCCCAAGTCCGCCTTCTGCGGGATTACCCACAGCATACTTATCCCAAAGGGCAGCCGCCGTGCTGAAAAAGGTTGATAGCAGCATAATCCAGAAATAACGGTCGCAGCGAAAATCGGAGTTTGCGGTTTTGCCATGAGCAGCAAGTATGAAAAGCGACATCACACTAACCACCACGCCAAGCCATTGAAGCCAATTGAGATGTTCACCATAAATGAGCATCGCCGCCAACACCGTTTCAACAGGACCGAATGCGGCAATAATGCCCGACACCGTGAGCGGCAAGTGCTTAATGCCATAGAAGCTGCACAGCCAGCACCCAATCAGCAGCACACATTTCACAAGGCTGCACAAGTGAAGCAACGGAGTGCTCTGCGGAACATAGAAAAACGAGCCATTGAGCCACGATGTGAAACGCGACACCACAATAAACGGCATAAACAGCAGCGCCGAATAAACGGTGACCAAGCAGAGCACTATCAACAATTCCCTATTCTGCAAACTACGTTTCTTGAAGAAATCACGAATGCCGACTATGGTTGCCGACACAAACGCAAATACTAACCACATATCACTTTCCCGGTTTTAACATTAATTAATATCAATTGCTGTCATTGCCGGCCAAAGTCACCGTTGCAACGATTTTTGCCGTTTTGCGGTTTTTCGGAATCGGCACGCACAAATGCGGACTAAAAACCGCAAATAACGAATTTTTACCGACAAAAAACACCAATTATTTGAACTAATATATGTAAATTTGCGGAAAAACGCAAACATAGCTATGGATAAGAATCAAAGAATGGAACGCATTATGGATTGTCTGAAACAAAACAACCGCATTCACATCATGTCGATGAGCGAGATGTTGGGCGTATCAGACGACACGTTGCGGCGCGATTTGGCACAGATGGAAGGGCGAGGTCTGCTCACACGAGTGCACGGCGGAGCAGTGCTCCGCTCCGACACGTCGGTGCAGATTTTGGAGCGCTACGACACCGACCGGCAAGCCAAGCAGCGAATGGCTGAGAAACTGGTGGCAATGTTTAGCAGCGGCGACACCATACTCATTGACGGCGGCACATCGAACCTCGAAGTGGCAAAGGCGTTGCCCCAGGATATGGAGCTGACGGTGTTCACCAACAGTTTCCCTATAGCCAACGAATTGTTCACCCATAAGCGTCACCGCACCTTTTTCCTCGGCGGAGAGGTAGATAACGAGGGGCAAGTGACTTTGAGCATCTCAACCTACAACGAGTTGCAAATGCTGCACACCGACTGGGCTATAATAGGCGTGAGCGACGTGCACCCAACCCAGGGGCTGTTTTGCATCAAACGTGAAGAAGCACTGATAAAAAACTGCATTCTGGCGCGCGGGCGCAAACGCGTGGTTATGGCATCGGCAAAAAAGCTCAACCGCGCAAGGACATTTAAGATTGCCGACCTTGCCGACATCAATTATTTGGTGACCGACGACGAGAGCGCACAGCTCATTCGCCGCACTTGGCACAACGACGGCAGCTGGCAGGCAATATAAATAGTTATTACTGAGTGAGTGGGAGGAAATAAAACTGAATTTTTCCCTCGCTTTTTGATTGCTTATTTCACTTTGTTGCACTATATTTGCAGCAAAGCTGCCCAACCGCAAGCCAGGCTACGGTTGGCAGCCTTATGTGTGGCTGCCTCGCAGCGCGTTGAGCACGCAGCCAACCATTTCCACATTGTTGATAAACCAAAATATAAAATACCAATATGAACGAAGTATCACAAAGAATCAAGGCATTAGCCGTGTCAGCGACTCTTGCCATGTCACAAAAGAGCCAAGAGCTGAAGGCTCAAGGTGTTGACGTAATCAATATGTCGGTGGGCGAACCCGACTTCTTCACCCCCGACCACATCAAAGAGGCCGCAAAAAAAGCCGTTGACGAGAATTTCTCGTTCTATACCCCGGTGCCCGGCTACCTGTCGCTGCGCAAAGCCATCTGCGCAAAGCTGAAAAACGAAAACAACCTCGACTTTGCCCCCGAGCAGATTGTTGTGGGCAACGGTGCCAAGCAAGAACTTTGCAACGTGGTGTTGGCATTGGTGAACCCCGGCGACGAGGTAATCATCCCCACCCCGGCTTGGGTGAGCTACGTGGAAATGGTGAAGCTTGCCGAGGGTAAGCCTGTTGAGGTGTTTGCATCTCACGAACAAGACTTCAAAATCACCGCCAAGCAGCTTGAAGAAGCCATCACTCCCAAGACATCGCTCATCATGCTCTGCTCACCGTCGAACCCAACCGGCGCAGTTTACACTCGCGATGAACTGAAGGCGCTTGCCGATGTGCTTGCCAAGCACCCAAGAATCATGATTCTCGCCGACGAAATTTATGAGCACATCAACTACACCGGCGAAATCAACTCAATAGCCCAATTCCCCGAGGTGCGCGAGCGTTGCATCATCATCAACGGCGTATCGAAGGCTTATGCCATGACCGGATGGCGCATTGGCTTTGTGGCAGCACCGCTTTGGGTGGCTAAGGCAGTGAACAAACTGCAAGGACAATACACCTCAGGCTGCTCGTCAATAGCACAAAAGGCTGCCGAAGCAGCATTCGCTGGCCCACAGGACTGCGTTGAACAGATGCGCCAAGCCTTTGAGCGCCGCCGCGACCTCATCATCTCGCTCATGAGCGAAATACCGGGCCTCAAAATCAGTAAACCCGAAGGCGCATTCTATGTGCTGCCCGAGGTTTCGGCTTATTTCGGCAAAAAATATGGCGACAAGGTGATTGAAAACGACCTCGACCTTGCCATGTATCTGCTTGAAGTTGGCCATGTTTCGGGCGTTGCCGGTTCGGCATTCTGCGCACCGGGATATGTGCGCTTCAGCTACGCCACCAGCGACGACAACATCCGCACCGCCGTGGCTCGCATCAAAGAAGCCCTCGCCGCACTGAAGTAAGTGATTGGCTCTTGGCAATACAAGAGCGTAATAATATGCCCTGCGGGCGCACATGGCATGAAACGTGCCCCGATGTGCGCCCGCAGGATTCTTTTTACCATCACCCCCCTAAACCGCACAATTAACCATGACATCAACCTCCACCACCAACATCTTTGCCGAGCGCAACCAAGCCATTGACATGCTGCGCGCCATCACAATGTTCACCATGATTTTTGTGAACGACTTCTGGAAGATTCACGGCGTGCCGCACTGGCTTGAACATGCCGCCATAGGCGAAGATTTCATGGGTCTTGCCGATGTGGTGTTTCCCTGCTTTCTGTTTGCCGTGGGCATGTCAATCCCCTATGCCATTGAACGCCGCTATGCCAAAGGATGCTCGCCCGAGAGCACCGTGGGGCATATTCTCACGCGCTCGTTGTGGCTCATTGTGATAGGCTGCTTCATAGGCAACTCCGAATCGCGCCTTGCCCCCGATGCGCCCTATTCAATTGGCGTTTACTGGCTGCTGATGGCTGCCGGCATCATTGCCGTGTGGAACAGCTATCCCACGCCGAAAACATCTCGCGGCCGCCGCCTCATCATCGCCTCGCGATGCATTGGCGCTGCCATACTCATCTACCTTATTGCCACGTTCCGCAATCCGCAAGGCGGCTCGTTCAGTTCCCATTCAAGCATCTTGGGGCTTATTGGGTGGGCTTATCTGGTGTGTGCCATGGCTTATTTCTTTGTGCGCAACAACCTGAGGGTGCTCATAGTCCTTTGGGCGGTGGCAATGCTGCTGTGCATGCTG
Organism: Muribaculaceae bacterium; assembly: GCA_051871515.1. GTDB lineage: Bacteria > Bacteroidota > Bacteroidia > Bacteroidales > Muribaculaceae > SFTJ01. The sequence goes on from JBJECY010000041.1 coordinate 15,995, forward strand.
TACACACCGCTGCGCGAGTGCTACGGCGGCACCTCGCTGCTCAACACCGACCGTGGAACATTCATGGGCGGCATGTTGGGGATTCTGCACATTGGCAACAGTGCTCTGGTTGCCCTCACTATGAGCGGCATGCTGCTATCGCTCATTGGCGCCCGCCTAATGCACAAATCGTGGCAATGGAAGATGCGTTGCGCCATAGCCGTGTCGGCAACGGCGCTGCTGGCAGGCATCGCTGCCCATCGCTTCTGGATTGTTGGTAAGATTGAGGCCACTCCTGTGTGGGTATTCTATATCATTGCCATCTCAGTGACACTCTACACTGCGCTGCATTGTCTCTCGCAAGCCGGTTTCACACGTTGGTTTGCACCACTAAGGCCAGCCGGCACTGCCACTCTCACCGTATATCTCATGCCCTATGTGTTCTATGCTTGCAGCGAACTCACCGGCGTGGTGTTGCCGCACTGGCTCACGCATGGCTTCATGGGCATTGTCAACTGCCTCGTGTTCTCGCTCGTGGTAATTACCGTAACCGGCGTGCTCGAGCGGTTGCACATCAAGTTGAAGATTTAACCGGAATAGGTCATCCAATAATTTTGCGCAAAAAAATTGCATCGCAAGCCGGGCAACCTGTGCCGCACTTGCGATGCAATTCTATTTATGTTCTATGGGTGTTTGGCTACACTTTTGAGGCGATGTGCCTTCTGTAGCACTTCAGATTTTCTTTGCTAAGTATTTTTTTGATGTGATTGATACGCTGAGTTTGCGACTCGGCTACGTCAACCTCGTTTCCGTTGTCTTCAACAATGGCCATTTTGCCCTGCCCCATTATGGGCTGATACTCATACCAATACACCGGGACTTTGTGCCAACGGCCGTCGCCGCCATATTTTCTCACATAGGTGAGGCGCTCATGCTTGCTGTAGCCATAAGCATAGACCACGATGGTTGACTTGTCGTCCTGGCTCTCTTTCTGCTCAGTTTTGAGGATGCAATTGGTGGCACAATTAGGGTGCATAAAACGCTCATAACCCCAGAAATTGGCCAAAGCCTCATGTTCCCAAAAGGAGCTGTGTCTGGGCATGTCACGGCCGTAAATATCTTCTTGCGGGCGTATCTGCTGATACATGGGAATACACAGCAGCGGAGCCAACGCAAAATATATTGCCCTGAAATAGCCGGAGTTTAACTCATAGAAGTCGCGCTCGGCCTTCTCATAGTCGAAGTTTTTATATTGCTCCGGGTTCATGTCGAGGTTAAGACTTTGCATGTGGTTTGAGATGATGGTGTTTATCATCATGTGCTTGCTGAAGTCAAAATCGTCGCCATATCCGCCTTCGGTATCTTTGAGCAGATTGAGCATGTTTTCCTGGGCAAGCGGAGTGAAAAGCAATGCATACTGCTGATTATTGTTGCGGTTGCTTGAGTCAAACACCGTTTCAAATTCCTCATTGGTCATCATTGCAAAATCGGCGTTACTGAGGTCTCGCGCCTTTTTGCGCAAGGAACGGAGTTTCTTTTTGTAAGCCATCGACCCCACCCTACTTGCCAAACCGCTCTTAGCACGATAGAAAATCAAGTCGGGGGCTGCCGTGTTGCCATAGATGACCCACGTTTTCTCGAAATACTGGGGATAAGGGGCAGTAACCGTTGCCGTAAGCACCTCGGAGTGATGCGCGGTGTAATATTTGCCATTTGAGTCACACTCACGCGTGGTCCAATGAATGGTTTTTCTGCCCTCATAGGTCATTTCACCCATTTCCATCTTGCGGGTGCGGCATATCACAAACGGATTCCCGTTGATGAGCCCCGAATGGGAATAGACCACCGACCTATCGGAGTTGAAATTCTCATTCCAGCCATACACCCTTTTGAGGTCGGCAAGGCGCTGGGTGGTGAAATATGGGTCAAACTCAAGCTTGGGCACGGTCTTGACCATCATGCGAGTAAGCACATCCCAATCGTAAAGGCTATTGAGCGGCTCCATCTGCTTCCATGCCGTGTTTCTCAGCTCTGATGCGTAGTCTTCTAAGTCGCTACACTCATCGTTGAGCTTGCTTATCTTGGGATTTATCCACAAAAGCAGCAACAGCAACGCCACAAAAATGCCAGCAACATAGGCTGCCATTGTCCACTTTGCATCAATGCTTTTCACCGAGTCGTTGTATTCCACAAACGACGCAATCACCCCAGCCACAACACCTATCCACAGCACCACGCGGAAGAATTTCCACCAACTGGTGTTGCCTCTCACCGTTGAGATATCTTCCTCAATGTCGCGCAGTTGCCTACACGTCTCGCGATTAGCTTCAACGTCAACCTGCGCCTCAGCGGCCAATTGGGCAAAGGTGGTGTGTGCTACGTCCTTGAAACGCCCCCTGAATATTTTGATGTATTCATTGAGCGGGTCGTAGATATCCTGAGCCACGGCTACCGATTAAAGAATTTTGTTTTTGGCTGCCTCGCGTGTTTCTTTTGAGGCAGTGAAAGGGATGCGTGTGGTGTAGCCCTGACGAGCTGCCACAATCATTTTGGTGGGCCAAGAGAATATGTCGGTGTTCCATTGTGTCACGCGGCTGTTGTAAACCGTGCGAGCAGCTGTTATCTCGCGTTGCAGATAGCTGTTCTGTTGCATGGCATCAGCGATGGCGTTATGAGCCTTCAGCTCAGGATAAGCCTCAACCTGCGGGAACAGGCGGCCAAATGCCGTGCTAAGGTTCATATTCACCTCGCTGCGGTTTTGCTCAGATATGGCTGCCCCGCCACGAAGCGCAGCTACGGCCTTCATCACATCCTTATCAAGCTCAATGGCTCGCTCAACAATACCAACCACGTTTTGCAATATCTGCACACGCTGTTCCAAGAAATTGTCGATGTTCGATGCCTCGGCTTGAATACGTTGTTCAAGCTGCATGAAATAGTTGCGAGCCGAGATTTTCCTGAAGATGAAAACCACACCCGGCAGCAAACCGACAATGCACCCAATCACACCCACCATAGTGGGATTCTCAAGGGAGCTGCCAAAGAATGTCACATACAGAATCACCAAAATAGGTAAAGTAACCCACAAAGCAATCTCAAACAATGTTGAGCCAAAACCGATAATCACCGGCAATTGTTTGTCAATCACATGCACATCACGGCCTTCGTCATTGATAGGGCCTGAGGTCTCGTCTAATAAATTTGCCATAATCTATACTATTTTTTTGTTAAGGTTTATTGCAACCGGGGATTGTGGGCTTTTGGCTTCCACAGCCCGGTTTTGCTGTTGTTTTTTTATTTTTTGATATTCTCTTTTATGCACTCAACAATAAATGCCACATCGTCGTCGCTCACCCAAGGGCCGCTTGGCAAGCACAATCCGGTTTTAAACAAGCTCTCGCTCACGCCGTTCACATAGGCAGGCGCATCGGCATAGACTGGCTGCAAATGCATGGGCTTCCACAACGGACGGCTCTCAATGCCCTCGGCTGCTAATGCCAAGCGCATAGCCTCAACGTTGGCGTTTGGCTCGCATGCCGTGTGTGCCGAAGAGGCTGCATGCACGGTGCTGCCGGCGCCGCCAATGGCCCCTTGCACGGTTTGTGCATAGGCATCTTCTTGACCTTTAACGCACAACTCGGGCGACAGCACAATGGTGTTAAGCCAATAGTTGCTGTCGAACTCCGCCGACGGGTTTTCGTGGAACGTGATGCCGGGTATTTGGGCAAACGCTTCCTCATAAAGCGCAGCTATGTGCTGATGGTGACGAATATGCTCGGCTGCGATGGTCATCTGCCCGCGACCAATGCCGGCGCAGATGTTGCTCATGCGATAGTTGTAGCCAATATGCTCATGCTGATAGTAAGGATAAGCCTCGCGAGCCTGAGTGGCATAGAACATAATGCGGTTTTTGCTCTCGGCATCGGGGCAAACAAGCGCACCGCCGCCACTGGTGGTAATCATCTTGTTGCCGTTGAACGAGAGCACGCCATAGCGCCCGAAAGTGCCGCACACTTGCCCATTGTAGCGGCTGCCAAAGCCCTCGGCAGCATCTTCCACCACCGGGATATCATATTTCTCAGCCACAGCCATTATCTCACGCAACTTGGCAGGCATACCATAGAGATATACAGGAACAATGGCTTTGGGCTTCTTGCCGGTGACGGCAATGCGGTCGGCAATGGTACGGTCAAGCAATTCGGGGTCGATATTCCAAGTGTCGGGCTCACTGTCAACAAGCACCGGCGTTGCGCCAAGATACTTGATGGGATTGCAGCTGGCACAGAAAGTGAAGCTTTGGCAAATCACCTCGTCGCCGGGACCCACCCCGAGTGCAATCAGCGCCAGATGCACCGCAGCCGTGCCTGCCGAGAGAGCAACAACATGCTTCCCCTCGCCCACAAACTGTTCAAGGTCAGCCTCAAACCCATTAACATTCGGGCCCAAAGGCACCACCCAATTATCGGCAAAAGCCTCCTCGATATATTTCATCTCGTTGCCGCTCATATGAGCCAAACACAACAATATCTTCCTCTTTGACATAGCTTATAGTATTTTTATATCAGTTCGTTGTTATACATCATCTTTTTACCTATAACGGTGCAAACAATCATTTCAATATCTTTTACAAAAGAATAATTGTGTAGATAATAGCGATTGATGCGCACCTTGTCGGGGTAAATCACCGTGTCGTTGTATTCCTGCGGATTGCTGACGGCAGCAAGCAAGTCCTCTTCGTTGCGATATTTCAGACTCGCCGGACCAGTTATGCCTGGTCGCAACTCAAGCATCTCGCGGTCATCGCCCTGCAAGCGGTCATCTGACAATCCCTTTTCTTAGCTTAATTCTACAATTTATACGCATATACTGCTTTCGTTTTTCAAACCGAGCAGTTAAATATATATTGCATCAGCATATCTTAGCATCAACATTCCATCCTTCCAGTTGTCGAAGTACTCCACTGTTTCGCCCATAAAATACTCGCGAATCAGCAGTTCAGGGAAATTGCCACCACAATTGTAGCTCAACGGATAGCCACCACCGAAGCGTGGATTAATCTCAATGCCCACAATATCTTTTGTTTCAGAATGAAAGAATAGCTGCATACAAATACAACCCACACAACCTTCTATATAGTCCATCCTTTCCTTCAGGAAAGTCAATATCTCGTTCTTTGCAGTACGTCCCTTATTAATCTCGCCGGCACGAATTTCAATTCGCTCACGAGGCACGATGCACTTCACTTTGTTATCCTTACCATAGTACATATCCACGGTATATTCCTTGTATTCCTTCTTGTCAATATACTCCATGAATAGCAACTTAGGGTCATTCAATATTTCCTGAGTCAACTCATCCTGGCTCTTGATATAATGCAGATTAGAGCTTAGCGAACCATCATATGGCTTTGCAAACAAAGGGAAAGTAGGATTGTACTTATCCACCTGCTTTGGAACGCGCATGCCATGGCTTTCAAAGAAATTGCCAGTATTGCGTTTATCTCTACAAAGGGTAATGAACGGCTTATCACTCACAATAACCTTGATACCTTTCTTGTCGAACTCGGTCTTTAAGTCGCTAAGCAAAAGCAACTCCGTATCAATGGTTGCGATTAACATACCAATCTCGTTCTCTTCGCATATCTTCAACAATTCAGCAGGGTACTCTGGTGCAGTCACACGAGAAACTTTGAACGCACCATCGCACACATAACTCACTGGAGCCATCTCAGGATTCATGTCTGTGATAAACACTTTAGCATCAGGGAAGAAACGGTTCAATGTCTCTTTGAAATACTTGGTCAGTGCTACACGCATACCCGCACAGGTAATAAGAATATTGTGATTCATCGTTATCTATAATTCTGTTAGTTTTTGCCATTAAATGGGTCCATTGTAGCCCATTCACCGTTTTCTTGATTAATGTCGTCACGCAACAGGACCTTCTTGATGGTAGTAAAAAAAACCTTGATATCCATCATAGGGCCGATGTTCCGTACATACTCCACATCTAATTCAAACTTGCGCGTCCAAGAGATATTATTACGTCCATTAACCTGAGCCCAGCCACTCATGCCAGGAGTCACATCATGACGATGGTGCTGCTCCTCACTATACAATGGAAGGTACTGCACCAATAGAGGACGAGGGCCTATAAATGCCATATCGCCCTTCAGAATATTTATAAGCTGCGGTAACTCGTCAATTGAAGTAGAGCGCACAAACTTACCAACAGGAGTCAACCGTTCTGCATCTGGAAGCAAATTGCCATCTGAATCCTTCTCATCCGTCATAGTTTTAAACTTCAAAGCATTGAATATCTTCTCATTTTTACCAGGACGAGGCTGGGAGAAAAACACGCCAGCACCTTTATTAGCAAAATGCAATAGGATGATTGTTGCAACAAATATTGGCGACAACAAAATCAATGCCACCAATGCGCCTAAAAAACCAATAGGTCTCTTCACGCATGTCATATAAAATTTCTGACTAAATGTAAAGTTCATATACGCCCTTATCTTTTTACTGATAATCAACTCTTTAATACAATATTATGCTCTTATATGCATTATGTATTAACAGACTTAGTTGATGTTATAATATTAGTTATCAGATAAAATCTCCTTATAGTAATCAAATAAGCATTGCTCCACAAACGATTTCTCATAGCGAGACGCTATTAACGGGCGGGCATTGGCGGCCATTTGAGCCACTTCGGCAGGAGACTGTGCAAAGCGGAGCATTGCAGCATATAAAGCATCAGCATCGTGAGGTGGAACAATCACGCCGTTAGTACCCTCAACAATTATTTCACGTGAACCGTTAATGTCAGTCACTACCGAAGGCAAACCCATGGCTCCAGCTTCAAGCACTACGTTTGGGAACCCTTCTCGATAACTGGGGAAAACCAAGGCATCGCATGCTGCCAACCACGGCCGCACATCAGCCTGATTGCCAACGGATTCAATGGCATCATTGTGCTCTATCTCATACCGTGTTTCGGGCAAAATGGGGTCAAGGTCATCTTCATACCGTCCAACAAGAACCAACCTCGTTGCCGGCATCTGCTCATGTAATCGAAGGAATGCCTGAACCAATTCGTTGATGCCCTTATCACGCACCACACGACCGACAAACACAAACGAGAACACGCCCGGACGCTTAATTGGCTTAGCAGACTGCAACACTTCAGGCGTGCGACTATAATGTTGCATATCCACCCCACGCACATTGCCATAGCCCAAAACCTTGAGCGATTTGCGTGTGATGCCATATTGTTGTAGGTCGTGCTTCACGCCTTCGCCCTCGGGCACAATGTGTGTAGCACAAGCACAGGTGATGCGGTCAGTTAATATTAATATTTTTTGTTTTAGTCCAGTAGCGGTGGGAAACACCAAGCCCGTGAAGGTGTGCACCCTCACAGGAACACGGCACAGCCACGCCGCCATCATACTCAGCAACCCCGCCTTGGGCGTAATACTGTGCACCATCTGCGGACGCTCTTTGAAGAATACGCGAACCAGACCTAAAAGCGAGCGCAAATCGTGCAACGGCGCAATAGGTCGTTGCATTGGCACGCCCACTGCCCTAACGCCCTCACGTTGAGCCATCTCGCGAAGTTCTTCGTCAGGTGTCGACACAGCCACGACATCGTAAATCTGCGACAAACGGTGTAATGTGCCTCGGCAAAATGTGTTGAGCGAGGTAGATACCGTGCTGGTGCGTATTATCTTTTTTTTCGGCATAGTTCTTCGTAAACCAGATTATAGCGTTCAACAGTGAAACTAATATCGTAGTTCGTAGCTGCTTGAGCACATGCCTTTGCTACATTATCATATTCATTGCGGTTTGAAACAAGTCGCCTAATTATTTGCGCTAATTCGTGGTGATTACCGTCGGCAAAGAGCACTCCGTGGCCGCCAACCACCTCGCGCAATCCGTTCACGTCGCTCGCCACAAACGGTCGACCAGCAGCCATGCCCTCAACGCTTGAGAGCGACAACCCTTCCCAGTGCGAAGCAAGCACATTCACATCAGCCGCTTTAAGAATTTGAGGCACATCGCTGCGAATGCCCAACAATCGCACCCGGTGCTGTAACCCAAGACTAGCGATCAACGTCTCAATCTCTATTCGGCGAACACCGCCTCCCACAAGACAAAGTTTATAATTCTCAGGTAATTCAGCTATAGCCCTAATGGCACAATCTTGGTCTTTTTGCTCACGAAAAGCAGCCACCATGACAATCACCACGTCACCCTCGGCATAATTAGGCACCAATTCATCACGTCTCGCTGCCATAGCCTCGGCATATAGCGCCACGTTGATTCCATTCTCAATGGTAACCAGACCTTTCGGATGCACGTAAGCATGAAGCATCTGATTGGCTTTTTCAGATATGGCGATTATAGTGCTATAGCGTGCATACATCCACCTGTCAATTGGCTTGAAATACCATTTTTCGCGACGACGATTGGTGGTGTTATGTTCTGTAGTCACCAACTTAGCGCCGCCAAACGACAACACACGTGCTAATGGCGCAAACAGTTGACAAGCCGTATTGTGAGTGTGAATGACATCATATCTGCGTATAAAAGGCACCAATTTCAACACATTGAGTGGGTTGTAAACGCTGCCTCCATTGTTTAACCGATGTACCACAATGCCAGTTGCGCACAACTGCCGCATAAACGGTGTTTCCGTGCCGTCGAACACCAGCAACTCCACGTCATTGTCCTTTTCACGCAGTCGCGGTAGCAGGTCCACCATAAGATGCTCTGCGCCACCCGTAGCCAACGATGTTATAATATGCAATATCTTCATCTCAATATACAACAGAGTCACATTGCCAATGCCTATCACCAAAAGCTCTCACTTCATATCATTTGGTAGTGTGAAGGTCTCGGAGATGCATCAACCATCCCAAAGGTTTAGCAAAAACCCACCTAAGTGGCAGCCGTGGAGCACGGCTTTTGTCGGGCAAACAATACCAAAACCTCCAATAGTTGATAGCAGCCTTGAGTTTCTGAACCCAAGGCACATCATACCCATTCAATTCACTATAATGCGTGGTAGATGCCATCGGGCTCTCCATACGTATGCGTACAATACGCCTGGTCAACCCATCAGGCAGATAGTCGCGATGATATATTATCCTATCAAAGTATTTCAATTTATATTTTTGCGCAATTCGGTTCCAAACAAGTGCCTCTGGGCAGAAATTCTCGCCATCAAACTCAGGGAATGGGAATTCACGCAACACACTTGTGCGAAACACCTCAGCCAAGTCGCCCTTTACATGATACTTATAACGTATATCCAAAGCATTACAGTCAATAAAATTTTCACCGACCGAATCTTGACTGACAGTGGGGAATAACGGCGTAATAGCCACGCCACTATGTGAAGCCATACAGCCGCTTATGCCCCCAAATTGAGAATCAAGCCTCACAGCTCCATAGTTCCATTCAATTTCGGCAACTGCCGTAGGCGATATACTATCGTCGCTATCTACAATAAACATCAATTCCCCGCGTGCCTCGCGAGCTCCACGGTTAATAGCACGATGTTTGCCGCCATTTTTCTGATAATAGTAACGTATGGGTAACTCGTCCTCAGCTATGAATTGTTTCACCACAGCTTCGGTGTTGTCAGTACTACCATCGTCAACAATCACCCATTCAAAATCGCGACACGTCTGCGCAAGCAAGCTCGCATAAACCCGCCCAAGCAAACTCGCCCTATTATATGTTGGTGTGAATATCGTTAATAGCATCTATCGGTATAGTTTATCTTCATCATAACGGTTGTCATACTCATATACTTGATATATGAAGTCGCCATCGCGATGGCCATCAGTCAAAAAAGTCTTATATGGAGAAAGCTGTACGCCCCACGAAACGAGAATTCTCAAATACAGCAAAACACACATAGCCATCAGCGCGAGGTTGTAAAAACTTACGCGATGTTCACGAGTGGCAAAATTGGTGAGCGTGGCAATCACGCCCATAATATAGAACCAACTCAAACGACCGCCATTCATACTCTGCACAAACACCAATAGAATACCACAAAACACAAATGCCATGTTTGCTAATGTCAGCTCAAGACGGTTTGCACTATCTATGTGCTTGTAACGCATAAAAATGAGAGTTACAAAGACCACTGCCTCAGCCAAATACTCAAATCTAAAACCCGCTGTATTTTGACCTTCCAACTCTACCATTCGCTGCTCAGCATTGGTCAATTCACCGTATTGCTCAAAAAAACCAGCGGGGATACTGGTGAGCCCTATTGCTAAACACGCCATCAACCCAGTAATTATCACCCAAGGCTTAAACTTAATAGACGGCAGGAAATATAGCGGAGCGAATACAATTGCTGAGTTGTGCATAGTATAAGCCAGCAACACCACAGCAAAAAACTTCAGCGGCTTACGGTGAGCAGCATAACTGATTGCCAACCAACATATTGACGCAGCAAGTACCTGGCGCAGATAGGTAAATGTGAAGAAGAACCATAACCCCAGAAACATCATCACTGCAAAAGGATAGTTCACCACATAGCGCTTCAAACTTTGAAACACCAAGATATATACAATAAGAGTATATATCAAAATGAAAACATATCGGTTGCTAGTAACGAAACCAAGGGTATAATTCAACAAGCCATATCCAAACTCACTGGGATAAAGCATAAACAACGCCGTTTCTTGCAGCGAAACACCAACCGCAACCGAATCGCACATCGAATCAAAAAGGTCGCAATAAATGTAACGGTCGTAGCCGCCAAGCATATCGCTCATGCCCACAAACAGCGCAAGAAACGCCATCATGCCAAAGAGCACACCCTTTGACCGCGAATAATTATTGCCATATGTAAGAAGATACGTCAAGACAACTGCCGCAAATACAATGATATATATAATCATAATTCGTAATATCTAAATGTCAAATTCTAATAACTTGTGAGAAAGTTACAAAAAAATCCTCAGCCTCACAAATAAGATTTACGGCATCCGTTGAATGGGCATCAAACATGCCCAAATGCTCACGCCACGCCATTACCCATCAAAACTCTTTTCACAAAAACAATTACATAACACTGCATGAAACAATCACTCCCTTGCTGAAGCAAATATCTCAAACAACTCTTTTGATGCACGGGCGCGATTGTGATTTTCCAACACGGCGTTGCGACCGGCTCGTGCCATCGCTTCGTAGTGAGGTCGGTTGTTTGCAATATCGCGCAACATTTCCACCACCTCAATTGCTTGTTCATATTGCAGGCACTCCACGCCGTGGCGTACGGCAATATTCTCCATGGCATACGGCGTACCTATCACCAACAATCCGTTGGTGATAGCATCAAGCACTTTACCTTTGGTGCCCGTACCAATAGCTATCGGTGTTAGCTGTACATCGTGACGGCACAGTTCCGCAGCATAATCGGGGGCAAAAGTAATTATGCGACTCTGCCAACCTGCCTGACGCAGCCGCTCGTTCATCGTCTCCCACCCTTTGCCAAGGAACGTAAACTCAAACTGCTCGGCAAGGTCGACATTAGCAGCAAGCACGTCAACCAATTCCTCCGCGCTGACATGCATATATATGTCATTTCGGCCGGCAAGAACCAAACGGATGCGCGGTTCGCCAAAACGAATTTCTCGTTCTGCACTATAATTATAATGCGGATGCCTCAAAAACCTGACATCAACCTGATGGTTAACCGACTGCAACATGTTGCAATCAGCAGCGCCCACCACATGATAATGCGCACATGTTGGCGCATTTGCCGCCATGCGACGGAACTTGCGCATCATCACGCGACAGCGAAGTCGCTTTATGCGTCCAAGCCAAGTCTTTACCATTAATCGCTCATAATAAAGCACCTCGCAATCGGGACCAGTGTGAACTTGCGCTATACCATCCAGCTGGCGCGAGATGCCTGTGAGTTCCTCGCCATATATCCACACCCCATTTGGCTTCATCGCCCTAATACTTTCAAGGATCTCCCTATTAAGCCGTAGATAATAATGCGGCGGATAGGGCAACAACAACCGCACAAGTAAACTCAATGCGCCTTTCAAACCCAATAGCCAAGCCAACCATGGCTGCATAGCCATAACGTGTATTTTCACGCGCAACTCTTGTTCCACCTCAGCAATTTTCTCTTCCGAAAGGCCGTTGGTATTGAAGGTAAACACCTCAACATCCACGTCATCGGCACGATGCACCATCAGATGATAGGGCAAGGCCGACGTGCCGCCGATATTATCGGCCGCTGGTGCCATATTTGATATATACACAACCTTCATATTATCAATCAATTACAAAAACGCCTTAATAGTTCAATTCTTTGCTTAGTTGCGGTCAACATGCTTTTGCAATTCACCCCTATTATCTCATCATGTCCATTCTCTACGGTTTCTTTCCGCTACGCGATTCACTCAAAGTGCACTCGCTCAAAAGGACAGCGCCCTATCTTGGCGGCATATTCCGGGAATGCACTGGGCCACATACCCGGGCCAACTATATTATACACCCGCTTTGCGCCGGCTATCATATAATAATCAATAAACATCTTCACCACCGCTTCATCACTCGTTTCTGCGGATGTACCTATATGCTTAATTTCACCAGGGATAAACTGCACATCAGGCTGCTCACTGCTCACATATGCCGAGAAGCTCTCACTATCAGTGGCAAGCAACACCTTATAACCAACGTTTTTCTCTATTACCTCTCGCAGTGCAGCCAGCGCACGAGCCTTAAGACTCTGTTGCTCTGCCGCAGGCAATGTAGGGTCTATATCATATTCCATCTTGTCACCAAGCAGATTCATAAATCGCAAATGTACAGCCACATACCCATCGCCGAGTCCATGCTTGCAGTCATCAATGTATTGTTGCAAATACGCCGTAGGCTTGAACAACTCGCCATACAGCTCGCCCCAATCAAACTTCTTGCCACAACGATTGCTAATATACTCAAGCGAATCATAGCCATAATAAAAATGCGTTTCACGATGCCTCCGCTTGAGCAACCGCCGAGGATTGCTCCACTCGCCGTACATCACCACCGGGCGCGCCTGCCACATACTCTTGCTCCTGCCACCTTCGCAAAGTCGCCAATCATAGCTGTTTGGCTCAAGATACCGCTCAAGCACAAAAGGCGAGGTAAAGCAGATGCGGAAATCGCGGTGCAGCACCTGAGCTGCCGCATAAACCGATATCGCACCCTTCAAGCGGTCAAACATGCCACCATGGGGCATCCGGCCATCAGCGCAAAACACCATCGCCCTGCCATTAGTTTGCTTAATTGCCAAACCTCGGCCAACGGACTTTTGACCTACATCCTTACTATTTTGCGCACTAACCGACGTCCAGCGATACCACCGCCATAACATCCGCGGCTCACGCCACAGCACATCCTTCAAATACGACAATAAATATTGCTTCATCGCCATTTAAACATCTCCCAAAATAATATCGCCGTAGTATTATAAATCAAGCTATATTTTATTTTGCTCATTATTATCTAATCAACAAGTCTATTAACCACCGGCAATTAATAAACGGAATTAACAAAGTGGTTTTCCATGACTTTGTCCGTCCTTTAATGGGATACAGATTTAGACTTGCTGCTTTGTCCAAAAAGGACGTATATAATCTTTTATTACCTCCTTTTATAAGAAACATCAGGTGACCAACAAGAATAGAATTAGCCCATTTTTCAAGATATCTCCTAAGTTTGAGGCTAAATTTCTCATCACCAGATAAAACCATCAACCGACTTGCCATTTCCGCACAAGAAAGAGTCTTTTTAGCATTTTTTTGAGGCGAATTTGTCGCAGATGCACCATTGTATGCATAAACATAAGGCACAATATCCATAAACCCAACACGATTAGCATATACTAAACAATGTGCCACAAAGTCTGCATCTTCGCTAAAACTCAAATCAGGATTAAATCGCAATCGATTATTTGAAATTAATTCTGAACGAAAGAAAGAAACGCATGACGACCCCACAGGATATCCTTCAATTATAACAGCTTCACCTTTATATACCTTCTGATAATCCCAATCATCTAGATTATCTTCACGAAAACTGCCATTACTGTCCTCAACTCTCATTTTAAAAACACACATATCCAATTGTTGGTCTTTGCACCTGCTGAGGATCTCTGAGAAGCAATTTTCTTTCACATAATCATCGGCATCAACAAATGCCATATACTCACCTTGTGCCATATCGATTCCATGATTCCGCGCCATACTCACTCCACTATTGCACTGATGCATCACACGTACCCGTTTAGGATACGTTACAGCATAATCGTCACAAATCTGAGGCGAACCGTCTTTGCTGCCGTCATCTACAAGTATTATCTCATAATCTTCACTCGACAAACCTTGATTCAACAGCGAATCCACACACCGCTGCAACCACCTTTTTGCATTATATACCGGGACAATGATTGTAAGCCGTTTCATTATTATATTTTTCTTCTATATAATTTCAGCTTATTGCCTTCCTTGTATACACCATAACTGCTTTTGAGAATATCATTTATAGCAAAATCACTATTCTCAACTAGAATCCACTCTGCCTCGCATTTTAAATAAACCTGCCTAAGCATTCTGTTATATTTTTCATTAACATTTGCGCCAAAATCTTGAAACACAAAGAATCTATATTTTGGGATTATATCCATATACAAATAGATATGAGGCGAGGGATTATAGGCAATAAAAGATTCTTTATAATTGCTCGGGATATCTGAAAAAAACTCTTGGTATTTCTGTAGCTCTTTATTATCCAAATAGTTTTCTGTGAACAACCGTATTGTGTGGATATTATATACCACAACAATCAACATATATAATGCAATTATCGCTCTATTAATCAGGTTAAAATGCTTTAATGTAGACTCTTTACATAGAGTTTTTAATTCCAATGCAGAAACACACAATAATGGCAACGAAATAATTCCGTAATGAGCATAGCCATTGCTTTTGATTAGATATACAATAGTGAAAACAGAAATTAGTAGCCACAACACTCCAAATACTTTTCTTTTTCTTGAAAAAATAATTACTAACACCGACACAATTGTTAAAATCCATGTTTCCGAAAAAACGATCACTGACTTTAATAAACCTGGAATACTAATTAAATCCCCACTTGACGATTTGGCATAGTCAATATTATATAAGAATGTAGCATACCACATATCTTCAAGTGCGTCATTACAAACAAAATAAACGATAATAGGCAATGTAACTGCCATAATACCAATGAAAAAACACACAATATTTTGTAGCAAGTTTTTCCAAGCACGATTTTTTACCAACCATATTGTCACAAAAGCAACAACAATGCAAATACCTATGCAATTTGTCAACCTTGAGAATAAACTAAATGATATTATTATACCTAAAAGAAACGCATCAATCTTTTTATGTTCATTTACTCCTTCTTTTTCGGCACTTATTGTCCACTTATAAAACCTATAATATGCTATTGACAACAGAGGAAGCACATATTCTGCGACTGTATTACCTCCCATACCAAGAGAAGAAAAACTAATCAAAACAAAAAACAGCATTGCCAAAGAGCAATGCTGCTGATACTCGACTCTAAACAGTTTATACATTGAAATTGCACTTACAAATAAGCACAAATACTGAATAACAAAAACTCCAAGTTTATTACCCAGCACAAAATACCCTAAACAATTCACAAGAAAAATGATTGGACCTTTAGAATCCCACAAATCAACATATGGAACAATGCCATTTGCCCATGCCTTACCAATGGTCATAAAAATTGCAGCATCACCCAATGCAGGAGAATCATATAGAAAAGAAGTAGAATAGGAAAATATTATTAACATTAAAAACACTATTATTCCTATCACAATATAATAGTATTTCTCTGTTCCTTTAGTTATCATATATCAATAATTCTTTATATCTTAAAACTTTTTATCCAGCCCCTATTTAACATCATGATCTTTAGCAGTGCCACGATAAGGGTATACACCCATTTTCCTCCTCTCCACTGCGTTAGTGTATAGAAAAGACGGTGCATATCATCTTTTTCACCATACATCAAACTATAATCAACTAATATTCGTTCAGAGAACAATGATTGTAACACCTGTTTGTTCTCCTTATTTCTCAATTGTATGTTACTACTGCTTATGCCATTTCCTTCAAAATCACTCACAATTGTCGATATACATTTATATGATGCTTCTCCAACAATCAGTGCTTCAATAAAAAATTTTCTGTCAGCACATATCTTTAACGACTCATCATATGGATATCTATCTAACAATTCCCTACGAATAAATGCGGCTGGATGATTTAACGAACTCTGATAAAAGAAGCCCAATGACACATCTATAGGTGACGGCAACAAATTTTTGCTAGCAACCATAATGCTTCCACAAACAATATCTACATCAAGTCCACGCTCATACACATCTGCTAATGTGCTATTATCATGCAAATTGTCCCCAGAGTTCAGGAACAAGCAATACTCTCCTTTTGCCACAGCCACACCTTTGTTCATTGCGTTATATATGCCTTTGTCTGGTTCACTAACCCAATAATCAATCTGGGAGGCATATTGTTTTATAACATTAACACTACCATCAGTACTTCCGCCATCAATAATGATATATTCAAAATCGCGACACGTCTGATTCACAACACTCTCAATAGTACGCCTCAGACCGTCACAATTGTTATAGTTGATGGTTATTATTGAAAGCTTCATAAGTTAGAAATCCATTTAGCACGGATTTTAATATTTAGAATCTTTAAAATGCTTTTATCCACAGCAAACAAAAGCCTCTTCAATGAAGGTATTCTTTCAACCATATTTGTCATTTTTCTATAGTTGGAAAGGCCCACGCAATAATCCTCATAGTCAGCAATAACACGTTTAGGGAACAGACGCGCCAATTCTTGCTTAACCTCGTTTTTGCCTATATGGTTGTTATTATCACTTATTCCTCCGCCCTCAAAATCTGCAATCACTACAGGTATATGTTTATAACTTGCATCATCAAAAATGAGTTTTTGAACAAACCATTTCCAATCAGCAGCACTCTTTAATCCTTCATCATAGGGCGTCTGTTTAAGCATTTTAGTTCTAATAAAACTTGCTTGGTGGTATAATGTTCCTTTATAAAAAGTTCTCATTGTCACAGAGTCAGGATTAGGGCAAATATTGTTATTATCAAAACAAATATCCCCACAAACCAAATCAGCATCCAAGCCACTAGCCAACACATCATGAACCACATTACTTTTGTATAAGCAATCCCCGGAATTCATAAATAAGCAATACTCACCTTTTGCCACAGCCACGCCTTTGTTCATGGCGTTATATATGCCCTTGTCTGGTTCACTTACCCAATAATCAATCTGGGAGGCATATTTTTTTATCACATCAACGCTGCCGTCGGTGCTGCCTCCGTCAATAATGATATACTCAAAATCACGGCACGTCTGATTTACAACGCTCTCAATGGTACGACTCAGACCGTCACAATTGTTATAGTTGATGGTTATAATTGAAAGTTTCATAAACTATGATATATTATTGATATGATATCCTTAAAATAAAACAAACCACATTTTCTGACCATATTTATTGCTGATAAGCAACCTATAAGTGGAACTTCTCGACAAGCCCTAATAACAATCACTTTCTGTCGATTTTTAAGATTGCCAACCACCTGATTCTTCAAATAGTTACCCAAAGCTGTCTTTTTAAAATCCATCTTGGCAATCTCCCTATCTACAAAAGAACAGAATCTTAAACGTGCTTCAAGCTTAAGCAAAGCAGTTTTTAAAGCATGGTCACTTGAAATGTTTATATCCGACCATCTGAACTTTACTAAAAAATCTTGCGAATGTACAATCCCACATTTTGACATCATCAATATAGTGGCGTCATCACTTCCCCAAGCAAGAGGGTATGGTACAAAACCTCCGTTGCTGACAAGCACTTTGCGATTAAATATATTTTGAGGGATACCCCCTTGTACTCCTTCTAATAAATAATTACAAAACTCCTCTTGCCTCAAATACTCTTTATAACACTTGTCAAGATATTTTATCCTGCCAGAATCGTCAGTACTCATGATTCGCGAGCGAAACACGCCCACTTCAGGATATTTTTCAATTAGGGGAATAAAGGATTCAAGAAAATTTGGTTCATACAGGTCATCATCAGTGGCAAGAATCACATATTCGCCACGAGCATAGCTCAAACATTTGTTCCACTGCGCCACCAAATCTGCGCCACCAATGTTTTGCTCATTTTCATAATAGCGAATCCTTTCATCGGAATTAACTGCCACAATGCTGGCTATATCATCGGGCGAACAATCGTTGACAATCACCAACTCAAAATCGGTAACAGTTTGTGCCAAAATGCTTTGTATTGATTCAGCCAAATATCTTCCCTTATAAGCAGGTAAAACAAACGAAAATCTTGGGCAACTCATCTTTTAAGCAATCGGGATTTAACAAATATGAGTAATTGCTGACGCGCCTCAACACCTAATCCAAACCTATATATTAAACAAGACGAAATCACAAGCGACACTACACACACCACCACCAACCGCATAAATCCACTTTCCATATTATAATGAATATATGTTGGCATTATAGCAGCGACAGCAATGATTATAATTGTTCTCAAAAGAACCTCTTTTATGAACGTTAATATAGAAATTTTTGTATAATGCCGTAAGATTAATATATCACAAACAAATGCAAAAGGATATACACTTATTGACAACAAATAGGCAGTGATTGGATTTGCGCCAAGCTTTATTGATAAATAGCATATTGGCAGTATTGACATATATATAAACGACGATGTGATATTTGGCAATTTCATCTTTCCAACTGCATGAATACCGTACCCAACAGGGTAATCTATGGCCTGAAACATTAGTTGTACCAAAACGAACCTGCCAAAGTCCACCGTATACTCAGGGAACTTACCAAGCCAGATTGTGAGCACTTCTTCCATCTCAATAAATAGCGGTACAGCAAACAAAAGCAACAAATATGATGAAAATTTTGCATTGTTTATAACAAGTTGAGTACTTCGTTCAACATCACCACCCGCATAACTCTTTATAATCTGAGGATTTACTGCTGTTTGGAAGCCATTAATAAATTGATTCACCATATTTGCTATTGTAGAAGCAATTGCGTATGCAGCATTCACAATCGGGCCAAAAAACATATTTACCAGAACTACAATCGATTGGCTTTTTATCGTAAATGCCATTACTCCAATTGCGTTCCAACCCACATATCCACTCATTCTTCGATACAATTCTCTGTCCCATAAAAAATTAAACTTGCAAAAATTAAAATTATATCTACAATAACATCTGTATATCATAAAAGTTGTCAATGTTGACGCAATCAGCATCGTTGAATACAGTTTCAATTTATCGTAGTCAACAACGAACAACACTAATACGATCAATAGCTTCACAACAACATCATATATACTGATATATGCAAATACATTCATTTTTTCTTTTGCAATTATTGCCGCATTAAACGGAATCTGAATAAAGGCAACACATGCACCAATCAAAGATAACTGATATACAAAATTAACAGCATCAGTGCGCGAAACATCAAACACCACATAAGTGTTTAAGAACCACAATCCTAACGTTTCCCCAACTAAAAGCAATAGTAAAGCGAAAGCAATATGAATCGACATTAATGCCGAGAATGTATTTGCCTGCCCAGTTTCGTTTTCACTACCAATAGAATATGCCATAAACCGCATTGTACCCTGTGTTAACAGACCAGTTATTATGCCCATCATGCTAACAACTCCTGCCACAACATTATAAATGCCATAATCTTCAAATCCAAGCGCACTCAAAAACACTCGTGAAGTAAATACCCCCACAAGCATTGTAATAAACATACTGAAATACAGCATCAAGGTGTTCTTTGCAATGCGATGATTTGCTTCTGTTGTAGACTCTTTCCCTGCAGACACTTTGTTACTTATAATTTATTTTTCAATACTTTGATAGTACAACTACACGTCCCATGGTGCTTATTTCTTCATCAAATATTCTTCTGTACCCACAGTTTTCAACAAATTCTAAATGTGTAAACGAATCTTCATTTGTGTCCATAACCACCACATCAGGTTTTTTCAATTTTACTGCACCAAACAAATCTTCATTCATCTCTCTCGTATACCCACCCTGACGTGCCCAATATTTTGTCGCCGGTAAACTTTCAGATTTTATACCTATACCTCTCTCTCTATATATATTACATATCTTTATGCCTTCAACACCTCTGCAACGAATCACTTTCTCAACTTTTTCAAATGACTTCTTAGCATTATTATTAAATATCATACATTGACTCCCATTAGACACTCGCAATGAATATCCTGTCAAAGCAACCAAACAAACAATAGCAACTAATATACAACACCTTTTTCTAATTATTCTGAAAAAGGCCACAGGAAAAAACAAAGCCATAAAATTCAATGCCGCGAAATAATAAAAATGATGCGTATTTTGCTGTGTAATAAACAGAAATGTGAAAAATATCACATATAAAACCTTCTTGTTTTTAGGAATACTTATAGCAAATAGAATAACACTCAGAAGCAAAAAGATGAGTATTGCCAAAATATATTTATTAAGTATAATTAACTTAAATGATTTCGCAATTCTAATTATTGGGGATTCCGAATTATTTAATTTCTCTATCGTCTGCAAAGTATTGATGAAATATTCCTGGATAAATGCAGAGAAGTTGCCTTGAATTAGGAAATAGATGAGGAACGGCAAAGCAAGGGCGGCAAAACCGGCAACGCATGCAAGCAACGGTCGCCAAATAGAGTGGTGCTCGCGAATAAGATAATATAGCCCAATTGCCGGGAAAATACAACACATAGCAGTGATGTTGTATTTTATCAGCAAAGTGCCGACAAGCGATATGCCAAAAGCGAAAAACGCCATTCGCTCATCGCGCTCGTTATGTTCAGCATACAATATTCGGCACAGCTGCCACAACGAGAGAGCGGTGAAGAACATCCCGAAATCTTCGGCTCGAGTCTCGTCATGAGTGATGGGGTTGAAAATAAACACCGAAGTCATCAGCACTGCCAATATGGCCTGGCTACGCCGTTCAAGGAATATGCGAGCGGTTTTAAACAGGAAATAGAACGTGAACGAATAGAACACCACCGACACCCAGAATACGCCATGATAGTCGTAATGGCTCAGAAGATAGCCCACCCCATATATAAGCCACAGCAACGGGCCCTTACTATCGGCAAAATCAACGTATGGCACCATGCCGTTCATCCATGCCTTGCCGCACATAAAGAACCACGCCGAATCGCATCGCGGACCAAGCAGGTAAAGGTATGAATCGCGTGACAGCAACATCATTATCGCCGTTGCCATCACAAACATTATCAGCCAATTAGCAACTGGCCGATCAGGAATCTGTTTCAGAAGTTTCATCAGATTATTTTGTGTAATTAATTTCTTTATAAACATATAATGTGAAAAGACTCAAATACAACACACCGAAAGGTATCTAAACTAGTCAAAGCCTTCATGTATAATAATATTCGACGATTGTCGGATGAATATGAATTATTCCTATTTTCCAATAATAACTCCGTCCTAAAACTTTAGTTATCTGATGACCGTTCTAATTCTCTCATATATATATTAACATAATCATTTGGCGATGATGACATTTGGAATCGATATACAAATTTAAAACCATTTGATAAAACATACCGACGTGTTTCAACAGAATCAGCACACCAATTGTCCGTTGTGATTACATCGCTGTTATTTATGGCTCTGCGCGCCGACTCCTTCATCTCCATGGTTGCTCCTGTTTGCCTTGCCCAATATTTTGTAGCGGGAAGCGAATTAGATGTTATGCCGAATCCTCGTTCTACTGCATAATTAAGAACCCTAACATTTTGCTTGATTCGCATCAACGATTCCACCTCGGACAATTGCTTTTTCATAAAAGAATTTGTTAGTGACCACGGCTGCCTAAAATTATATATCGACGAACCAATGATGATAATAGCAGAAATAGAAAAAAACATAACGAAATTATTCCCACCTTTTTTAAAACACATAAATAAAGCGATACAGCACATTATCATAGCTGGCAATCCAGAATTATAATAATAATAACTTCCTTTACTATGTATATTAACAAGTAGGTATACAACATAAATCACAAAAAAGACATATCTTTTAGTGATTGCTGAACAGAAAAATAGGATCAAACAAAAAAACAAATATACATAAAACCTCTTTCCTGCAGAAGTAAATGCGTATTTATAAGCATCCAATAATTGGCTGATACCAAATTCTCCATTTCTATTTTTTATCGTCTGTACGGTATTGATAAAGTATTCTTGGATAAACGCGGAGAAGTTGCCTTGGATTAGGAAGTAGATGAGAAATGGCAGGATGAGAGCAGCAAAACCGGCAACGCATGCAAGCAATGGTCGCCAAATAGAGTGGCGCTCGCGAATAAGATAATATAGCCCAATTGCCGGGAAAATACAACACATAGCAGTGATGTTGTATTTTATCAGCAAAGTGCCGACAAGCGATATGCCAAAAGCGAAAAACGCCATTCGCTCATCGCGCTCGTTATGTTCAGCATACAATATTCGGCACAGCTGCCACAACGAGAGAGCGGTGAAGAACATCCCGAAATCTTCGGCTCGAGTCTCGTCATGAGTGATGGGGTTGAAAATAAACACCGAAGTCATCAGCACTGCCAATATGGCCTGGCTACGCCGTTCAAGGAATATGCGAGCGGTTTTAAACAGGAAATAGAACGTGAACGAATAGAACACCACCGACACCCAGAATACGCCATGATAGTCGTAATGGCTCAGAAGATAGCCCACCCCATATATAAGCCACAGCAACGGGCCCTTACTATCGGCAAAATCAACGTATGGCACCATGCCGTTCATCCATGCCTTGCCGCACATAAAGAACCACGCCGAATCGCATCGCGGACCAAGCAGGTAAAGGTATGAATCGCGTGACAGCAACATCATTATCGCCGTTGCCATCACAAACATTATCAGCCAATTAGCAACTGGCCGATCAGGAATCTGTTTCAGAAGTTTCATAATTTCATTTTAATGTATTGCTCGACTCTGAAAGAAAGTCTTGTTAGCCTTTCATTCACGTGCAAAAAGTCAAACAACAATTTCCGCACGAAATCTATACCTGAGCAAACAAGCAAAATCGCTACACTAACTGTCAATATATATAACACAAGCCATGGAGAATAGACATCTGCATATCGTAAAACACCATCCCAAAGCAGGCGTCGTAAATAATGGCTATCATGAATTAAATACACTCCAAACGTGTATGGAGCAATCCAAACCAACACCCTTATAAATAAGTTCTGATTGATTTTCAATTTGCTTATCCACAGAAAAAAGAAAAGCGATGTGAATAACGTTAGACTATTGTTATCCGTTAACGCCGTAGAAAGAGTCATATTCTCCAATAATTGTTTTGCACAAAAATTGTTATATACCTCACATAATACAATCATGAAAAGAATTATTACCACTGATAGGAAAAAGGCCGCAACACTCTTTTTTGCGGAAATATTTACTTTGTGAGTTCTTATATACCCAGCCAACAAATACATTGTAATGAAATGGAACAAAGTATGCTCACCAGAATAATAACTGCCATAGCCAACATTATACATGACCACAAAATCCATTGCTAAAAGCACAAACAACAACGCACTACACTGCTGTTTGGATAAATTCCGAACTATAATGTTGATAACTGGCGCCAGGATTATCAAACCAACATATTGCGTTACGAACCAATACCTACCACTTAAAACCGGTATGAATTGTACAATAATACCTTTAACTGACAACTCCCAAAATCCTGTGCTAACTACAATTGCATAAATCACCACACAATAAAACATCACATGAAACCACACAATAGGCAATCTCTCCCATTTTGGACTTGATGTAATCATGAAATAACCCGTTATCATCACAAACAGGTTAACACCCATATTAGAAACGATATATAGAATTTGCAGAAAAAAGAATTGACTAATTTGTGAGAAATTTGATGCTGAATAAACTATTTTGTAAATATCTGTTGGGCACGTGACTAACATCCCATGCCAAAAGAAATGACCAATGACAATCATCAGCATTGCCATCACTCGCAATATTTCAAAATTGGGAAGTCTTTGCTTTTTTACTATTTCCATTTCACATTTGGTTTATCCGAAAAGCTTTTAAGTGCAATTCTTGGGGTCACCGGGCGATGAGGACCGGCGTAACAAGAAGAATAAAACCCTAAGGTTACTTGCCAAACGATATCGGCCCTGTCGCAGAAGTCAAAAGCGTTAGAAAGTAACCCGTGTGCGTTGCGATATAAAATCAAAATCTCAACAATTATACATGGCTGCGCACTATTTCTCGTCGCATCCATGTTGCAAAGATAGCTAAAATTACACAAATTAACAAAAGTGTCAGTCGATATTTACATTAAATCAGCACATTACGCCACATTAACTAAGATTGATTCATCAATTAAGCAAAATATGTTGTGACGAAGCAAGAAATTGCCCACGCAGAAATAGGATTTTCAAGGACTCATAATTCGCATGGTTCCAAAACACTTACCGCAAGAGAGGGCCACGCATACATCCATTTGAAATATGGCACCTTCACGCAAAGCAAGCGAATTTTATAGATTTACAATCCGCTCGTGCCAAAAAACCTTTCCACAGAAGATGCATGCCCACACGCATCCAAATGGAATAGGCGCCCTCACGCGAACAAGCGAATTTTATAGATTTACAATCCGCTCGTGCCAAAAAGCCCTACCGCAGAAGATGCATGCCCACGCACGCACCCAAGCGAAATAGGCATCCTTATGAAAAACAAGCGAATTTAAAGATTCCTAATGCACTGGCGCGAAGAGGCTTGCGGCTTGAGAGGTTCACGCAAGCGCTATACTTTTCTAACGAGAGAATACGAAAAAAGCAACTCCTCTATTCAAGGAGTTGCCTTTAACCGTTGTCTTACGAGGATTCGAACCTCGACAGGCAGAACCAAAAACTGCAGTGCTACCATTACACCATAAGACAATCTTAACAAGCAAGACTCATCGTCTCATTTGCGAGTGCAAAGTTAAGGCGCATTTTTGGATTATGCAAATTTTTTGCGCTTTATTTTGCAATTATCAAGTAATAATTTTTCTTGCCGCGTTGTGCAAGTATGTATTTACCATTGAGCAGGTGGTCAACGCCAATCAGCGCGTTGGCATCGGTGAGCTTCTCTTTATTGATGCTCACACCGCCGCCTTGAGTGAGCTTGCGCATCTCGCCTTTCGAGGCAAACACGCTGGTGGCTCCGGCAAGCAGCTCTATGGCAGGGATGCCGGCTGCGATGGTTTCTTTGCTCACCTCAAATTGTGGCACGCCCTCAAACAGCGAGAGCAAAGTGTCCTCGTCGATGCGGTGCAATATGTCCTGAGCCTTGTTTGAGAAGAGGATTTGCGAAGCCTCAACGGCAGCCTCATAGTCGGCAGCGCTATGCACCATAGTGGTGATTTCCTTGGCAAGGCGTTTTTGCAACGGACGTTGGCTTGGGTCAGCAGCTTGTTCGGCAACCAGAGCCTCAACTTCCTCGCGAGTCAGTGTGGTGAATATCTTTATGTATTTCTCAGCATCGGCATCGCTCACGTTGAGCCAGAACTGATAGAACTTATATGGCGAAGTTCGTTTGGGGTCGAGCCACACATTGCCGCTCTCGGTCTTGCCAAATTTGCCGCCGTCGGCTTTGGTGATGAGCGGACAAGTAAGGGCATAAGCCTCGCCACCCTCAACGCGGCGTATCAGCTCGGTTCCAGTGGTGATGTTGCCCCATTGGTCGCTACCGCCAAGCTGCAAGCGGCAACCATATTCGCGGTAGAGATACAAGAAATCGTAGCCTTGCAACAACTGATAAGAGAACTCGGTGAACGACATACCATGGTCGGCATTGGCAGCCAGACGCTTTTTCACCGAATCCTTTGCCATCATATAGTTCACGGTGATATGCTTACCAATGTCACGAATGAAGTTAAGGAATCCGTAGCCCTTCATCCAGTCGTAGTTGTTCACCAGCACGGCTGCATTAGGAGCATCGCTGTCAAAGTCGAGGAACTTAGCCAACTGAGCCTTGATACATTCCTGATTATGGCGCAGGGTGTCCTCGTCGATGAGCACACGCTCTTGGCTCTTCATCGAAGGGTCGCCAATCATACCCGTAGCACCGCCAATGAGGGCAATGGGTCTGTGGCCCGAGCGTTGCAGGTGGCGAAGCATCATCACGCCCACCAAGTGACCAATATGAAGCGAGTCGGCAGTAGGGTCAATACCTAAATACGCCGACGTGAGTTCTTTCTGGAGTTGTTCCTCGGTGCCCGGCATCATGTTGTTAATCATGCCGCGCCATTCAAGTTCTTTTACAAAATTCATCGAATGAGAAAAATTTATATATTTTTGTTTAATAAGTTTACTGCTAATGCTTTTTGCGCTGCAAAGTTACAATTTATTGCCGATGTATGCAAATGGGCATAGACGATAAAAAGCACACTGGGTCACCACTTCTGCATCCGGTAGGTGTAAGTGTGTCCGTCGGGTTGCGTGACGGTGAACGTGACGACATCTCCCCCATGCCAAGCATAAGTGACGGCGTTGGTGCCGGCGGTGAAATGGCTATCGGGCATGGGCAGGCGTTTCTCATCGGCAAAAGTGAGGGTCATTGTGCCCTCGCCATGGTCCTGCCAAGTGCCATAGGAATTGGCGGCGGTGTGATTGTCGCCGGTAAGCACTAACTGCACCACCGTGTTTTGGAACTTTATGAACAGATTGCCCTGATAATCTGGCTGTGCCACGCCGTCGCACTGCAACTCATTCACACGCCATGTGCCAAACCACGGCCCTATGTCGCCATTGTTGGTAGTGCATGATGCAGCCATCATGACCGCCAAAAGCATTATTTTCAATATGTTGGTTCTCATATATTTACCTCGGTTTTTACTAAAAGAGATTATTTGCCACCAAAGCCGCTAAAGGTGACGCTGAGCACAGCGCCAAAGTTGTCGCCATAAAGTGTTCCGCGGTCAAGCGCCAGCTGAGCCTTAAACGACAGCTGCGGCAGGCGACTGGGCGAATACACCGCCTCAGCCATCAACGAGGTGGCGGTGCGATGTGTGGTGGCTGGGATAAACGGTGTGCCCCACGACTTGCGATAAGACCCCATAAGCCTGTAAGCCACCTCGGGGGTGACATAGCCCGTGACGGCGGCATGAAATCCGCGCATACGAGTGTCGGTGTAAGCCATATAGCCATCGCGATTGTAGAGCGGCGACTTCATAAAAGGCGTACCTATTGACATACCCATTTGGCTATAGCCATTGTAGTAATAATTATTGTAATAGTTGTCGGCACCCGTAGCCTCGTCGCGGATAGGCGAGTCGGGGAAGTCGCCCGGTGCCCAGTGTATTGGGCCGCTTTGATTGGTGAAGTCAATATATTCAACGGCGGCACCGGTCACCGCGGCCTTGTTTCGGCTGCGATACTCAATGCCATAAAGACCGTCCCAACCATTCAGCTTACCAATGCCCGAGCCATCCTCAAAGGGGCTTTGATAATAAGCCTTAAGCGAACGGTCACCGCCCAGATTGTAGCGCACAGCCAAGTCCCACGAACCCAAATGGTTGCCTTCGTAATAGGCTTGGTCGCCATCCGAGCTGCCCGAAGAACCGCTTGCCGGCAAGAAAGCCTTCCAAAACGTCTTAAACGACGATTTACTCTTATGTTCGCTCACCATTTCGCCTTTCTCAAACGTGCGTTTGGTGCCCAGAAACTGGCACGCAGCCTGCATACCCACCGTCACCGAAAGGCGTTCCTGGGGCTTGGTGCGAAAGTAGCATCGCTTGTAGTTGACCCAACAGCCGGTGGTGATAAAGTGGTTATACATGTTATAGTGATTCTCAAGCCAATCGGTCTGCAAATCTTTGTAATAAGCTATTTCGCCATCGATTTGCACCCAACCGTTGGTAAACGGAATATCCTGAAAATCAATAAATCCGGCTCGCAGTCCCGGCATTGGGCGAGCATTGCCCGAGAGGACAAGGTCACCGCTGCTCAACGCTGCATCGGTGAGTGAGTTGCGATGTTCTTTCTGCCCCAAAACGGCAAAAAGGCTGCGGTATTTCACCTCGGCATAGAGCTGCTGCACCCACACCAACGACTGATGTTGTCCATTGGGCACAAACGTCTGCTGCGCCACATCGTATCGCTGATAATTGACAGTGGAACTCCATCCGGTCCATGCCTCAAAGCCGTAGCCAAAGCTGAAACGGCGCGTTGAGTCGCACTCATGCCACACCGCGCCATTCACCAGCGCCGAGTTACCTTGAGTGAGCGTAGCGCCGCGATTGCTCGCCACATAATACGGAGCCAAAGCGCCGTCGCTGACATTGACGGTGGCTCCTGCTTCATATTTCAACCCCGACTGTGCTGTTGCCATTGTGGCACACACGGCACTCACCGCCGCCAATGCCAGCAACCTCATCAAGCCAAGCCTATTTTTTCTTTCACAATGATTCATATTGCAAAAACAGATTATTATGTTAATTCATTCCTAATCAACCCTTAAAGGCACACTGGCGCTCAAAGGTGTCAATGTGACGGCCCTTTTTGGCTTCGGAGATTTCCGACACCGAAATCATGATGCCGCTCTCCTCCACATCACCAAACTCATCGTTGACGGCTGTGCCAAACATGCGCATTGTGGGCGACAGGCTCATATAGGCATGCACCAACGGTGGAATGGTGTAACCCTCGTCACGCACCTTGTGATTGAGGCGGATGCAGTCCTCGGCAAAATCGTTGTTCACAAACAAGCTACCCAGATATTCCTGCGAATGATACATCTGCACCGGGCGTTTGGCAGTGACCAGATGGTCATGGTCGGGGAAATATCTGTTGAGGAAATACAAAATCATGTCGCGGCACAGGTGAGAATAATTGGGATACATGGTCACCTTGCCAAAAAGATATCTGATTTGCGGATACACCACCGTGAGCGCACCAATGCCGTCCCACAAATTATCGAGGGCATAGATGGCGCGCGCGCCTGCTTTGGTCGATTGGTATTCCAGTCTCACAAACGAGCGGCCAAGCTCAAGGGTGTAAGGCAAATAATCTCTTATGAACTCGTCAGAGAAGTTAAAGAGGTGAGAAGTGGCAATGTCTGGCTCGCCGTGCTCGTTGATGCGCACGTGTTCACCCAAGATAAAGCGATAACCGCCCACAATCTCACGATGCTCGGGATTCCACACAATGAGTTGTTTGCAAGGCTCGTCCATAGTGTCGTAATAATCAATGTCGCAGTCCTTGCCCGTGCCGCCACCAGCCGTGCGAAAAGCAATCTCGCGCAAACGCCCAATCTCACGCATCAAATTAGGCGCCTGATTGGCATCTACAACATATATCTCGTTGCCACCCTTATTGGTGGTGCGCAACAGACGTTCGGCTGTGAGCTCTTGCAGCATCAACTCCACATCAACCTCTTTAATTATCGCTTTCATCCTATGTTTTGTTTATCATTCCAAATAAATCTCTTACACTCTCATCACTCCGCAGGCTCAGGCTGCGATGCCAAAGCATAGCACACACGCCTGATGCGCAACGCCTCGCCGGGGAGGTCGCCGGCATTGATGTTCTCGTAGGCAATGGGCTTGCCAATGCGCAATCTGAAGCTGTTTCCGCGGCATTTCATCATCTCGCGCGGCAGCATCATCATCTCAATGTTGAAGCCAATGCCCAAACGCTTGCGCCAACGCGCCACACGATAAAACCACCGCGAATTGCAACCATCAAAATACATGGGCACAACCGAGCGTTTATATTCCACAGCCTTTGCCACAAACGATTTCTGCCATGCGAGGTCGGCAATTGTGCCGTCGTCCATCAAGCGCGAGCACAATCCGGCCGGGAAAGTGAGCATCTGCACATCGCCGGCATAAGCCTCGTCGATGCTGCGAGCCGCCTCGCGCGACTGCCGCCCAAACTTGTTGATGGGCAAAAACACGTTGGCAAGCGGAGTCACCGCCATGAGCAGGTCGTTGACCAAAAACCGCACATTGCCGCCATATCGGCCGCCAATATAAGCAATCAAGGCTATGCCCTCAAGCCCTCCCATGGGATGGTTGCACACATATATATATTTGCCGCTGCCGACAGCCGGAAGATTCTCGGCACCATCAATCTGCACCGTCACACCCAAATAGTTGAGAACACCTTGGGCAAACTCCACTCCGCTCTTATGGCCATGCAAACAAGCAATCTCGTTAAGCTCGTCTTGACATATAAAGTTGGCAAACCATCTGATAAGAAAACGCGGAATGTAGCGATAATGCCGCGGAGCTTTTTTCCGCAGCACCTCACCCACATCAATGCGTATCGCTTGGCTACAAGTTGTTGACTTATCACACATCATTGTTCCCCACCATTATTTTTATCATAAAAACCCTCATAATCTTTATCAACAATCCGCCAGGAGCCAATCTTGCGACCGCCTTCTCGCACAATCATTCCCATCTCGGCGAGACGATGCAGATATTTGCGAACTTGTCTGTCAGAAAGACTCATCTTAACAGCCATCTGAGCAATTGTAGTATGAGGATTCAAAAGTATTATCTTGTAAATTTCTCGCTGTGCTTTTAGGAACTCTTTGCGCTTTTTTAGGAACGCTCCTCCTTTTTTTAGGAACTCTTTTTCTCCTTTTAGGAACTCTCTGCCCTCTTTTGGGAACCCTTTTTCTTCTTTTGGGAACTCTCCGTAATTAAGATTCCACAGCGTAACATGAAATCCCGATGCATCACCAATATAATAATACGGTGTTTCATCGCCTGCATCAACGTGAAGCAATATCAACTTCACTCCGTTCACGTCTTTGTAATCCAACTGAACATTAGGCACTGGGTCAAGCTTGGTTTTGATGTTTTCGCTGATGATTTCGCCATCACGTTCTGCATCGGGCAAACCAACAATTGAGCCATCGTCAGCCATACCAAAAATCAGTAGTCCGCCTTCGCCATTAGCAAAAGCAGCAACCGATTTGAGCCAACTCTTGGGGCGTTTAGCCTCTACTTGCTCTTTCTTCTCATAAGCAGTGGCTTCACCAATCAATTTGCCTATTTCAATGTTCATTGTCACATTTAATAACCTCAGTGGGCAACGTGTGGTTTCTTCATCTTTACGTTTTTTGGGTCAATATCGTCGGTTTTAAAGCAGCTGTTTAGCTTGCCGCGCTGCGTGAAAAGCAGCACACCGTTATCTCCAAAAAACTTTTGACAAAGCTGATTTCACAAAACCCACTGTAAAATAATTTGTCGTGCACAAATTTAGATATTATTCTCACCATTTGCAAATCACATTTCAGTATCATTCTCTCAAAAACCCAAGTGGAGCATTTGCACTATCATCACGGTGCCGCGGCATGGCTTGCAGCTGCTCACACCACAACCGCCCACGGCAAAAGCGCATTTTTTGTAAAGAAAGCCCATGCAACAGCACCCCTTTGCAAGAAAAAAACACTACCTTTGCCCTATGATAAACTCTCGCTTGGTAATAATAGCCGAAGTGCTTGTGTTTGCCGTGATTATACTTATATCAACCCATGTGTTTGCGCTTGCTGATGCAGCCATGTTGATAACATTATTCACGGCAGCATATCTTGTGACACGCATCACCTACTCACGCATGCGTCACCACAGCGCAGTGGGTGTGCTTGCCCTCACTGCCGCATGGCTCACCATGAGTTTGCTGGGCATCAACTACATCGCCCGAAGCACCGTGTACATTGGGCATCCCTTCAGCGACCCTCTGCTATGGAACGATGCCATGCTCTATTTTGATTATGCCAAAAGCATCTATCTTAACACACCATTCACCTATTCAATTGAGCCGTATCCCGGCATTGCGCTGCTCACAGTGCTCACATGGCATGTGTTTGGCATGAACATAGTGCCGCCGTTGGCTGTGAACATGATGCTCACGCTATTCACCATAGTGTTAACCGGCGTGCTCACCTACCGCTTGCTTGAAGGCCGCACAAGCCAAAGCAACCAATGGGTGGCAGGATGCGCAATGGTGGCTGCTGCCACGCTGTTTTTCATGCTCTCCCACGGCACACAGTTGCTCAAAGAGCCGCTTTGCTATTTTGGCGTGATTGTGGGTGCATTGAGCCTTGTCAGGTTGCACCGGCGCACCTCGGCAAACGTGATTTGGCAACCGATTGCCATGTTTGTAGCCGCCACACTCATCATAGCTTTCACTCGCACCACCTATTGCCTCACATTGCTTGCAGGCGCGGCGCTGATGCTGGCAACGTGCCGCCGTCAATGGCGCACACTGCTGCCAATGCTGGCTCTGGGCACAGCAACTTATGTGTGCCTCACCATGTTTGGTCACGCTATCACATTTGGCTCCTACCCCACATATTTCTCTCCCGAACAGGCCGACGCGATATCCTATCAATACATCATCGGCGACAATCAAGCCGCACTCGGCACAATAGTGGGCAGCTACTTCAATCTGCAATGGTGGCAAAAGTTGCTATGGCTACCCTTCACCTGCGCCGTGCAGTTTATCATCCCATTCCCGTGGGTCACAGGGCACTGCACCATCAGCGAGGTGGTGCCGCGCATCTCCTTCTTTTGGTACGCCATTGGCGGAATAGCCATCTTCTATGTGGCTTGGCTCAGCTGGCGCAAGTCAACAAGCCTGGGATGGTGGACTCTATGGGCAATCATGTGCTTTGCCATGCCAGCCTATGTGGTGGCAGGCTCGGTGTCGCGATATGCCCTGCCCTTTCAACCGCTATTCATACCCATGGCAATCTATGTGATAGCATTGCTGCGCCAAGGCATGCACCGCAAGCCCTTTGCCATTTTTGCCACAGCCTATGTGCTTGTGATTGCTGTCACGCTGACGGTTTGCCATCATCTGCAAAGCTTACACATGAGTTAACGCAATATTTTCCACCAACTTCACACGACAAAAAACGCCATTGCAATATGAAAACTCTCAACCGCATCAACCAATTTTGCAGCACAGCAGCTTCAACCATCAGCAGCATGGTGAAGATTGCTCTCATGTCACGCCCAAACATAACGATGCCGCGTGCCGACGCCGGGACACAAATGGTGATACTTGGCAACGGTCCGTCGCTCAACACCACCATAGCCCAATCGCTTGACTTTGTCACCAGCCATCACCGCATGGCTGTGAACTTTGCCGCCAATGCGCCCGAGTTCAAATCTCTGCAACCCACCCACTATGTGCTTGCCGACCCGCATTTCTTCAAAGCCATCGACCAACCCAACGTGGCAAAGCTGTGGCTCAACTTGGCGCAAGTTGATTGGGCGATGCACGTTTTCATACCCACCAACGTGGCTATTCCCACCGACGTGGCAGGAATCATTGCCGGCAACGCTTGTCTGAGCCTGCACCGCTACAACCTCACCCCCGTTGAGGGCGCCACATGGCTGCAAAACTGGGCATTTGGCAATGGCATGGGTATGCCACGCCCTCGCAACGTGCTCATCCCGGCAATCATGATAGCCTTAATGTGCGGCTACCGCACCATCTACATTGCAGGCGCCGACCATTCATGGACCCGCACACTATCGGTTGACGACGACAACAACGTAGTATCGATTCAGCCGCACTTCTACAAAGAAGACGACAAAGAGGTGGAACGCGTCAACACCGAATATATGCAATATCCGCTGCATCAAATTCTATTTAGCTTCTATGTGGCGTTTCGCTCCTATCATGTGATTGCCCGCTATGCAAGCCATCTGGGCGTTGACATCTACAACATCACCCCGGGCAGCTTCATCGACGCATTCCCACGCAAAAAAGTATAACTCACTGCATTGGCATTAATCGGCCTTTAACATAGCACTACAATACAAATAACAGCGAGGGCGTATCGTTTAAACGACACGCCCTCTCCATTTTATCGGCAAAACTCCGTCTTTACAACGGAATCATATTATTTCTTAATCACCACCTTAAATGCAACACCGTTGCTGCCGTTGGCATCTTTTGGCAGAGTGACGGTGGTAACGCCGTCAACAGTCTTATACTTCAGCGACTTCTTGGTGCTCAGGCAAACAACCTTGCTGCCCTTCACTGGCTCATTGCCCTTCCATGAGATGGTGGCAGGGAATGGAGCATCGTCCTTTTGAGGCACAATGCCATAGACGGTCTTGCCGTCCTTGTTGCCGGTGAACCAGATGGTGCTCTCGTCGTTGCGGTAAACAGGCGTTGGCACAGTGGCATAAATGGCTTCGCCGTTGGCGCGCAACCATTCGCCAATCACATGCAGTTCCTCAACCGACTTAGGTTCAATCTCGCCTTGCGGAGTTGGGCCAACACCCAAAACCAGTGAACCGCCCTTAGCCACAATCTCGCTCAAAATTGAGATAACCTTGGCAGGAGTTTTCCATGTGTTTCGTGGAGTCCATCCCCAGTCGTAAGTGAGTGTGATGCAGCTTTCCCATGGGTTGAGTATTTGATGGTCAGGAATGGTTTGCTCAGGAGTCTGATAATTTTCATGAATACCCGGGCAAGCACGTTCAACCACTATCAAGCCCGGTTGAGCCTTACGAGCCATGTCAACAATGCCATCAAGGTCAATGTCCTCACGCGGTTTGGTGCACCATCCACCGTCAAGCCAAAGAATGTCAACAGGGCCATAATTGTTCATCAACTCCTCAACTTGATTGTAAACAAACTTCTGATAGTTTTTCCAACGCTCAGGATATTGTTCAATCTTGTAGTTGTGGCTGCGGTTTGGCGTAGCCTTCTTGGTCCACCAATAATAGTCGCTGTGCCAGTCGGGCTTTGAGAAATAAGTGCCCGGCATAAGTCCCTCGTTGCGGAAAGCATCGAGCACATAGCGCAACGCATCTTGGCGAGGATTGCCCTTAAAGCCACTGTTGGTGACGTTGAAATCGGTTGTCTTGGTGTCCCAAAGGCAGAATCCGTCGTGATGCTTGGTGGTGAAAATCACATATTTCATACCGGCATCCTTAGCCACACTTGCCCATTGCTCGGGGTTGAACTTCACAGGATTAAAATCCTTGATTAAGCCCCAATACCATTGCTTATATTCTTCATAAGTCTTATCCTTGGGCGGAGTAATCCAGTCCTCCGAAGTGATAGCCCACGACTCCACCATGCCCGGAACCGAATACAAGCCCCAGTGGAGCAAAATACCAAACTTAAGGTCTTGCCAGCCCTTGAGTTTTTCAACCACTTTTTGGTCGGTAGGCCAAATATAATCTTTCGATTGCTCGTGAACATAAGATTGTGCCGAAGCGCTAAACGCCAAAGCAGCAATCAGCCCACATAAAACACTTGAAATGTTACGAATGTTCATATTCCTTTTGTGTAAAAAATTATGAGTTAAGTATTTATGGTAAATTCGTTATTATCAGCATTATGCCACCGCGGCAACCTGGGCGCATAATCTTGTTTTTACAAAATTAGCGCAAACCGAGCGCAATACGGGCCAAGCCACGCTTGAGAACGATTGCCGAGGTGCAGCCTAATTTCTACAAAATTAGCGCAAACCGAGCGCAATACGGGCCAAGCCACGCTTGAGAACGATTGCCGAGGTGCAGCCTAATTTCTACAAAATTAGCGCAAACCGAGCGCATTGCCAAATAATCAGCTCTGTTTTTTGCGACTCCAAGCCACGAAAGATTCCAATAAGAAGTGCAACGGCCAAAGCCCACTCTCCATCGCAGGG
>JBJECY010000042.1:0-13019 GCA_051871515.1 Muribaculaceae bacterium
TATATAACATATTATACCGTAATGTTAATTTTTTTCGTGGACAGTAGTGTATTGCTATACGCCCAAATCACACGCCCGAGAACACCCGCGTTGTTCGGTCACACGTAGGGGCGTATAGCAATACGCCCGAAATTACACGCCCGAAAAACATCCGCGTTGTTCGGTCGCCACGTTACACCGTTTGCGGTTATCATCCGCGTCGTTTGTCGGTTTTTCGGGTTGCCACGCCGCGGTCACCGGGCGTATTGCGATACGCCCCTACGTTATTGCCTCGTTTTTGGGTCACTGGGCGTATTGCTATACGCCCCTACAATAACGCATCACATTATTTGTTGCCATCGCCGCGGTCACCGGGCGTATTGCTATACGCCCCTACAACAACGTATCACATTATTTGTTGGCATTGTTGCGGTCGCCGGGCGTATTGCGATACGCCCCTACGTTATTGCCTCGTTTTTGGGTCACTGGGCGTATTGCTATACGCCCCTACAATAACGCATCACATTATTTGTTGCCATCGCCGCGGTCACCGGGCGTATTGCTATACGCCCCTACAACAACGTATCACATTATTTGTTGGCATTGTTGCGGTCGCCGGGCGTATTGCGATACGCCCCTACAACATGGCATCACATTATTTTTTGGCATCGCCGCGGTCACCGGGCGTATTGCTATACGCCCCTACACTGGGTCAGAAACCGAAGTAGCTGGCGGCGTTGTGGTGGCAAATGTCGGCGGTCATCTGCTCAAGGCGTGGCAGTTCGCTCTGCGGTATCAGGCCGGCATCGAAATCGGCGCCAAGAATCTGGCATAACAGCCGGCGGAAATACTCATGACGGGTGTAGGACACAAACGAGCGACTGTCGGTTAACATTCCCACGAAGCGGCTGAGCAGACCTTGCCTCGAAAGGGCATCAATTTGCGCGCGCATACCGTCGAGATGGTCGTTGAACCACCAAGCCGAGCCCATCTGCATTTTGCCGGGCACCGAGCCGTCTTGAAAATTGGCTATCATAGCTGCCACCATTTCGTTTTCGCCGGGGTTGATGTTATAGAGTATGGTTTTTGCCAGCAATCCGTCGGCATCAAGAACATCAAAGAATCGCGCAAGCGCTGCTGCCGATGAGAAATCGCCGATGGTATCGAATCCGGTATCGGGACCCAGCGCAGCAAAGCGACCGCTGTTGGTGTTGCGCAGCGGGCCGAAGTGGAATTGCTGCACCCAATTGCGGTGAGCGTTCATGCGTGCAAAATCAAGCAGCAACGAGGTTTGCAGTTTGGTTACTTCTTCGGCATTAAGCGATTTGCCGGAGCGCACTTGCAGCCATAGACGGCGAGCCTCGTCGTCAGAGCAAGCGGCAAACGGGAATGACGACACGCCATGGTCGGCAACGCAACAACCCATTGAGGCAAAGAAGGCATGGCGGCGGTTGAGCGCAGTGAGCAGCGCATCGTAGGAGTTGATGTCAACGTCAGCCACCTCAGCAAGGCGGTCGATGTAAGCATTATATGCGTCGGCGTCGGCAACTGCCATCGCCTTATCGGGGCGCCATGCCGGCAGCACCTTTATCTCGAAACCTGAGTTGGCGATGTCGCGATGGTAGCAAAGCGAATCAACGGGGTCGTCGGTGGTGCACACCACCTCAACACCATAGCGGCGCATGAGTCCGCGTGCCGAGTATTCAGGTTGTTCAAGCAGCTCATTGCAGCGGTCGAAGATGCGACGAGCCGAATCGGGATTCAGCACCTCCTCGATTCCGAATGCGGTTGACAATTCAAGGTGCGACCAGTGGTAAAGCGGATTGCGGAACGCATACGGCAAAGTGGCAGCCCACTGCTCGAATTTCTCAAAATCAGTTGCGTCACCGGTGATGAAGCGTTCGTCAACACCGTTGGCGCGCATCGCACGCCACTTATAGTGGTCGCCGCCAAGCCACAGCTCGGTAATTGAGCTAAAACGATGGTCGTCGGCAATCATTTTTGGCGACAGGTGGCAGTGGTAGTCGATGATAGGCAGTTTTGCTGCAATATCGTGATACAGATGCTTTGCTGTGGAACTCGACAGCAGGAAATCAGCGGTGATAAACTTTGCCATAGCAATTATTTTGGGGTTATGCAACAACGGGTTTGTAACGTGGTACGAGAATCTTCAAGATGGTCCAGCCGGTGAGGTATGCCACTGCACAGATGCAGAACACAATGAAATAACCTGCCGACTTGCCTTCAAATCCGGCAATGCAGAGGTTCGTTGCCTCGGCATAGTCGAACATTCGTCCCGAAAGGGCATTATACACGGCACCGCTGATGCCGCCAGCCATACCGTTGATGCCGGTGATGGTGCCTATCAGGCTTTTAGGGAACAGGTCGCTTGCCACCGAATAGAGGTTGGCCGACCAACTTTGGTGTGCGGCTCCTGCAAGGCCGATTATGATGATTGGCCACCAGCACGACACTTCGCCAAGTGGCTGAGCTGCCAGCGCCAACAGCGGGAACAGCGCAAACACCAACATGGCCTTCAGGCGCGCATCGTAGGAGTTCAGCCCAGTGCGGTTAATGATTATGGTAGGCAGTTTGCCGCCTAAAACCGACAGCATTGTGATGGCATACAGCGTGAAAATCAGCAGCATCGCCTTCGGGTTGCTCGACGATAGACCGAACACGTCGGAGATATAGGCCGGGGTCCAGAACAGGAAGAACCACCACACTCCGTCGGTGGTAAACTTGGCGAGGAAAATGGCCCACGTCTGTGGAAGGCGAAGCACTCGTGAAAAATTTATTTTCGGGCCGCTGGCAGCCTCGGGCGCAGTTTCGGTGTTGCGGTCCTGTGTGATATAATCAAGCTCGGCGCGGTTAACACGACGGCAATCCTCGGGATGCTGATAGAGCACGAACCAAAGCCCCATCCACACAAAACCGAGCGCACCGATGATGATGAACGCCATTTCCCAACCGTTGCCCCAGCCGAGGTCTTTGAAATACTGTGCTATGGCAGGGATGCTCACTGGCGCCACAAGAGCGCCTACGGTGGCACCTGCATTGAAAATTGAGGTGGCAAAAGCACGGTCCTTGCGCGGGAAATATTCGGCAGCCACCTTGATTGCCGACGGGAAGTTGCCGCCCTCGCCAAGACCCAACACCACTCGTGCCGCCATAAAGAAATACACACTCACCATAGCAATGGCACTTGCCGTGGCTCCGGTGGCACGAAGCATATCCTCGGTTCCGTGCAGGTCGAGGGCATATCGGGTGGCTATGCCGCAAAAGGCATGCAAGCATGCGCCTAACGACCAAATACCGATGGCCCACAGATAGCCTTTGCGGGTGCCAATCCAGTCGATAAACCGTCCGGAAATAAGGTTTGAAATGGCATACACGATTGAGAACGTAGCTCCGATGTAGCCGTAAAGGCTATCGGTCCAGAAAAATTCCGGAGCGATGAAGTCTTTCCACGTGAGAGAGAGCACCTGACGGTCAAGATAATTAACCAACGTGGCAAAGAAAAGCAGTCCGCAGATAGCCCAGCGGAAATTGGTCATTTTTTGCATAATGAGTTGATAATAGCTAAGGTTTCAGCACATTTGCCGGTGATATATTGCCAGTTGGCTTGCGCAATTTGTTCTTTGGGGAAGAGTTTGCTGCCCATTCCCACGCAGAAAGCACCGGCGCCAAACCATCCGGCAAGATTGTCGGCTTCGGGCGCCACACCGCCGGTAACCATCACTTTGGTCCACGGCATCGGAGCCATCACGCCTTTAACGAATTTGGGTCCGAGGACATCGCCGGGGAATACCTTTGTGAGCTCGCACCCAGCCTCGTGGGCGTTGCCTATTTCGGTCACTGAGCCACATCCGGGGCAATAGGGCACCTGACGGCGGTTGCACAATGCCGCAACGGCAGGATTGAACATGGGGCCCACGATAAAGCATGCGCCGCACTGAATGTAGATGGCGGCGGTTGCCGCATCAACGATGCTGCCGGCACCCAATGCCAACTCGGGGCACTCCCGGCGGGCATACTTCACACACTCGGCAAACACCTCGTGGGCAAAGTCGCCTCGGTTGGTAAACTCAAACACACGCACGCCACCTTCGTAGCATGCTTTGATAACTTGCTTTGCCACTTCGGCATCGCTGTGATAGAACACCGGCACCATACGGGTGTCGGCAATCTTTGCCATTACAGCCATTTTATCGAATTGAGCCATTTCTCTCAGTGTTTATTATAGTTTATCGTTGGATACGTCCGTTAGCACTGCCGCTGGCAAGGGCTTCAACCTCGTCGGCAGTCACCATATTGAAATCGCCGTTGATGGTATGCTTCAGTGCCGATGCTGCCACAGCAAATTCCAGAGCCTCGCCCATCGACTGCTTGGTGAGCAAGCCGTGGATTAAACCGCCCGAGAAACTGTCGCCGCCACCAACGCGGTCAATAATCGGGAATATATCGTAGCGCTTTGACACATAAAACTCGTTGCCGTCGTAAATCAAGGCTTTCCATCCGTTGTGCGATGCGCTGAGCGATTCGCGTAACGTTGATACCACATATTTAAAGCCGAACTCGCAACGCATCTGTTCAAAGATACCTTTATAGCCATCGGCATCGGTGTTGCCACTCTCAACGTCGGCATCAGGCTTGAAGCCGAGGCACAGTTGGGCATCTTCTTCGTTGCCTATGCACACATCAACATATTGCATCAGCGGACGCATCACCTGCTGGGCTTTTTCGCTGGTCCAGAGTTTTTTTCTGAAGTTCAAATCGACCGACACGGTCACACCGTGACGCTTTGCCGCCTCGCACGCAAGGCGCGTGAGTTGAGCCGCCGAATCAGAGATGGCAGGAGTGATTCCCGACCAGTGAAACCAATCGGCGCCTTCCATGATGGCATCGAAATCAAAATCGGCGGGCTGTGCCTCGCTTATCGACGAGCCGGCGCGGTCATAGATAACCTTCGACGGGCGCATGCTGGCACCGGTTTCGGCATAGTAAATGCCTATGCGGTTACCGCCACGCACTATGCGGCTCGTATCTACGCCATAGCGGCGCAATGCGTTGATGGCACTTTGCCCTATTTCGTGGGCGGGAAGTTTGGTTACAAACACGGCGTGGTGCCCATAGTTGGCGCAACTCACTGCCACATTGGCTTCGCCACCGCCATAAATCACATCAAAGCGGTCGGCTTGCACAAAACGCACGTTTTGGCCCGACGGCGACAGCCTGAGCATTATCTCACCCAAAGTTACTATGTTCGACATATTGTGTGTGAAAAGTTTTTTAAGGTGTTATTAATCGTTAGTTTGGTACATCATTGCAATGCCCATCTCTAAGCCGCGCAGTTCGGCAAGACCACGCAGACGGCCAATGCATGAATATCCGGGATTGGTGTGCTTGTGCAAATCGTCGCACATCTGGTGCCCGTGGTCGGGGCGTATGGGGATTGACACGCGTCGTTGCTGTTGCACATCGAGCAAGGCTCGCACCACATCAAACATGGGCACATCGCCCTCAAGGTGGTTGGCCTCGTAGAAGTTGCCGTGGGCATCGCGCTTGGTGCTGCGCAGATGCACAAAGTTGATGCGGTCGGCAAAACGGCGCATCATCTGCGGCAGATTGTTGTCGGCCCTTACGCCAAACGAGCCTGTGCACAAGCACAAACCGTTGCTGCTGCAAGGCACGGCATCAATGATTTTCTGGAAATCGTTGGCAGTGCTGAGAATACGAGGCAGACCGAAAATGGGATACGGAGGGTCGTCGGGGTGAATGGCAAGCACAGCGCCGCACTCATCGGCAACAGGGCATATTTCAGCCAGGAAATCAATAAGATTCTGGCGCAGCCTGTCGGCTGTGATGCCATCGTATCGGCTCAGCTCGGTGCGGAACTGCTCGATAGTAAAACTCTCTTCCGAGCCGGGAAGTCCGGCAATAATGTTTCGCGTGAGTTTGTTGCGCTCCTCGTGGGTCATCTGCTCCAGGCGCGCTTTTGCAGTCTGCTTCTCGTCGGCAGTATATTCGGCCTCGGCACCCGGGCGGTTGAGGATATACAAGTCGAAAGCCATCATGGCAGCGCGCTCAAATCGCAGCGCACGGCTGCCGTCGGGCATCTCGTATGCAAGGTCGGTGCGGGTCCAGTCGAGCACAGGCATAAAGTTGTAGGTGATAACCTTTATGCCGCATGCCGCCAGATTGCGGATACTCTGCTTGTAGTTTTCCACGTATTGGCGATAGTTGCCGGTTTGGGTCTTAATATGCTCGTGCACCGGAATACTTTCAACCACGCTCCAGCGCAGTCCGGCACTCTCAATGATTTTCTTGCGTGCCTCAATTTCATCAATTGTCCACACTTCACCATTAGGAATATGGTGCAGGGCAGTGACAATGCCAGTGGCACCTGCCTGTTTAATGTCCTGAAGGCTGACCGGGTCGGTTGGGCCATACCAGCGCCACGTTTTTTCAGAAAGTATCATTTGCAATTATGTGTTGTTAAAGTCCTATATTGAGAAAGCGTTAAAGCCGCCATCAACTATGATTTGCGTGCCGGTGACAAACGATGAGGCATCGCTCACCAAATAGTGCACGGCGCCAAACAGCTCCTCGGGTTCGGCAAATCGGCCGGCAGGAGTGTGGGCAATGATGCTCTCGGCACGGGCGGTGTATGAGCCGTCGGGGTTGGTGAGCAGCGAACGGTTCTGGTCGGTGAGCAGAAATCCCGGAGTGATGGCGTTAACGCGGATGTTGGGAGTATATTTCGATGCCAATTCGGTTGCCATATATTGGGTGTAATTAAATATCGCAGCCTTTGCTGTGCCATAGCCACACACGCGAGTGAGCGGACGCAGCGCCGATTCCGACGAGAAGTTCAATATCACGCCTTTCTGCGCCTTTGCCATCGGTTCAACAAAAACCTGAGTGGGAATCATGGTGCCAAACAGATTCAGGTCAACCACCTTGCGCACCGTCTCAACATCGAGGTCGAGGAAAGTTTTATCAGGAGGGATTGTGGCACCCGGCATATTGCCACCCGCCGCATTGATGAGCACATCCACTCGCCCAAATTCGGCAAGGATGGTGTCGCGGCATGCCACGAGCGCCTCACGGTTGAGCACATCGGCTTGCAGAAAACGCGAACGCCCGATAGCCGACAATTCTTGGGCAAGCGCATTGCCCTTTTCAGCCGAACGGCCTATGATTATAACTATCGCACCTTGTTCCACCAAATAGCGGGCAATGGCACGACCCAGAATACCGTAACCGCCGGTAATCACAATCACTTTATCATTAATGTCAAACAGATTAGCCATAGCTTAGAAACATTAATCATTTATGAGTTTATTTGTATCGCCAAAGTTGGCAATACAAAATTATCGAATCGCAGCCAAACCACCAAATTTTTATCTCATTATTGCCCTAATCCTTTCAGCCGCAGCAGTTAATTGCCCATTTGCCAGCATTATCCACCGCCGGTCCACCACAAAATTGCGAAAAACCAATATCTCTATTTTTACAGAGAATTTTCGGCATTTTTCTTGTGTAATTAACAAAAGTTTATTAGCTTTGCTTTAGCTAAGCAAAAGATTATGGACAATTCACCGCTCGACATTCGCAGTATCGTTGGCGCAGAAGCGCTTACTCACATCAATTGTGCCTATATCGCTAAGCGGTTTTTCAATCGCACGCGAGCGTGGTTCATTCAGCGACTCAACAACAACAATGTTAATGGCAAGCCAGTGAGTTTCACTGAAGCCGAATTACACACGCTTCGCTCTGCACTGCTCACATTGAGCAAAGAACTCAAATATTATTCCTCAAACATACCAAACACCGAAACAATGGATACTAAAGTTTATGTAATCACCGACCAAACGGCAATTGACTTAATCACAGACGACGATATCGACGGCTTCAAAGCCTATCTTGCCGAGGATGATACTCTCTATTTCTCTGAACCCGAGACATTTGCTACCGAGGAAGAAGCCCTCGCTTTTTGTGCTGGCATCGGCTATGGCATTGATGAACGAGCACCAATTGAGCGTTATCCGCTCCGCTCGTGCGAACCCACCGATATTCCTTTTATCGAAGCAATAGAGAATTATTGAGGACTATTTCAATAAGAATCGCCTATTTTTAAAATTTAAAAGTTGGGTGCGCCTGATTTTTGCTCACC
The DNA here is from genome assembly GCA_051871515.1 of Muribaculaceae bacterium. Classification (GTDB taxonomy): domain Bacteria; phylum Bacteroidota; class Bacteroidia; order Bacteroidales; family Muribaculaceae; genus SFTJ01. The sequence goes on from JBJECY010000042.1 coordinate 8,159, forward strand.
CCTTTTTTATCTTTGCAGATGAATTGAATTGCAAAGTTCTGCTAAAAACATATCCGTGCTATTTACATTATATAGCAAAATTTTTGTAACTTTGCTTTCAAAGCATTAAACTCTGAGAATGACCGAAAAATAGAAAGAAGATATACTGGCAATATTGCTGGTAATTTTTTAAGGAAAATTCCTTTGTAGTTGCACAAGGATTGGTCGCCTTCAGGTGCTACATTGGAGTTTTTTGTGTTATGATTGAGACTAAAAAATACAATATCCTTGATTTGTTCTGTGGGTGCGGTGGAATGTCTCTCGGTTTTGAGCAAGCTGGGTTTAATGTTCTGCTTGGAATTGACATTTGGCAAGACGCTTTACAAACGTATCGCCATAATCGTAAAGGGGCGAAAACGCTTTGTGAAGATATATCGGCATTAACAGGTGAAGATATAGTCAACGTTATAGGCAATACTTGTGTGGATGTGATAATTGGTGGCCCTCCATGTCAAGGTTTCTCTGTAGCAGGGAAACGTATCGTTGATGATGACAGAAACAAACTATATAAGGGATTTGTGCAAATGGTTGATTTCTTTCGTCCGCGTGCATTTGTCATGGAAAATGTTCCAAATATTTTGTCAATTGGAGATGGAGCAATTAAGAATGCAATAATTGCTGATTTTTCCGCATTAGGATATACCCTAGAATATACAGTACTTACTGCTTCAGATTACGGTGTCCCACAGAATCGTCGCCGTGCGATTTTTGTCGGTTTACTGAATGGAGCACACTTTATATTTCCTGAGCCTTTAAAAATTAATAAGGTAACATCAGAAGAGGCATTATCCGATTTGCCAGAATATTCCGTTTTTGATGGGGCACAATATCCTTTAGCTCCAAAATCGGAATATCAAAAATTAATGCGCTCTAACTCTACCGCTCTTTTCAATCATCAAACCACAGTCCACAATCAGAAAACTATTGACATAATTTCATTAGTTCCAGATGGTGGTAATTATAAGGATTTGCCGATTGAACTTCAAACCACTCGCAAAGTTCACATTGCTTGGACTCGTCTAAACAGCAAAAAACCAAGTTTTACGATTGATACAGGGCATAGACACCATTTTCATTATTTATACAACCGAATACCAACTGCAAGAGAGAGCGCGAGAATACAGTCATTTCCAGATGATTATATTTTCACTTGTAGTCGAACAAGCCAGCTCAAACAAATTGGAAATGCCGTTCCACCTCTTTTGGGGAAAGCATTAGCAAAAAAACTTTTAGAGCAATTATGAAAAAATACTATCAAATACCAGAAGAGGATTATCTTCGTATACATTTTGTACGCCCTCGATTCAAAAGTAACATCGAGAATGTGCTCTTATATATTGCAAACGAGTGTTGCAAGATTGAATCTTGCACATGTAGAGAATATGCTGCTCGTATAAACAACTCGATTAGATTATTTCCTGGAAATATTAGCTCAACACAAAAGACAATTAACAATTGGAGAACTGAGATATCAGCTCTTTGTGCTTTTTATAATGAAGATAAAGTCGCAAACAAAACTGAGACTTCAAAGCTTTCTTTTTTCTTAAATGAGAATCAAGATTTAACGCAATTCTTTAAATTTTTAATGATTTCATTTCAGTTTCCAGGTGGTCATATAAAGCCATTGGATAATATTGACCTTATAACTAATAGAGTTAGATTTAAACCGGCTCAATATATTATCAAAGTGTTAATGGCAGGAAATGAATTATTGGCTGCATCTGGGAGTGAAAAAGAAATGAGCATATCTGAGGAGGAAGCTACATATTGTATTTTTAATGATCTGCAAGTAACAACAGGCAAACGAACACCTCGTGAGGTCGCAGAACTAATATTACGAAACAGAAATAACAAGGTTTTATACTATAACAGAAAGGATCCAAGAAACTTTAATTCTAAAGGCAGTCCAAGAACTAAAAGAGATGTAGTTCGTTATGCAGGAGATGTTATGGATTATATGGAAATAGCATCTTTGCTCGAAAGGAGAATGGATGGTTATTTTATTTTAAAACCAAATGCATTGTCTGACTTGAAAACTTTTGTAGAAGATAGCTCATATTTTGATGGTTACGATCGGTTCTATGGTTCAAAAAGCATCAAGCCAAGTATGCTTGCTCCGATAGAATCTGAATGGTTCTCTTATGTGAATAACCTTGTTGACCCCAATAAGTTTAAAACAGATATTCGCTCTTTCATAGAATCATCAGAAGTGAATGTGGTATTTGATAATCGTATTTCAGAGATCATTGAAAGCGAAAAAACGACGACAAAAGATATAGGAAACATTGGTGAGTCAATCATATATTCTCACGAAAAACAGCGTCTTAAACTTGCCGGATATGAGAATCTCCTTCATTTGATTGCGATTGTTGATAGTCCATCATATCATCCCGGATTTGATATTGACAGTCTAGAAGGAGACGGAACAAATCACCACCGATATATAGAAGTTAAAACAACAATTAGTCGTCAAAAAATTAATTTGTTCAGCTTTCATATGTCTCCCAACGAATGGGCTGTAGCAGACACAAATCGTGAACACTACTGCGTATATCGACTTATGCTTAGTGCTGCTGACAAAACATTATATATACTTCGTAATCCTGTCGCTTTATATAAAAGTGATAAAATTGATGCCGTTCCTCGCAATGGTATGGAAATTTCATTTGATTCATCGAAATTCTCACCCGAAAACATTTTAGTATGGCAAGATTAAAAGTGGCTTCTCTTTTCTGTGGATGTGGCGGAATGGATTTAGGTGTAATAGGAAACTTTTCTTTCCTTGACACCAATTATCCAAGGTCTGCTTTTGACATAGTTTATGCCGTTGATAATGATGAATATTGCACAAAAATATATAATGCAAACTTTGAGCATAAATGTATAGTTAAAGATGTTCGAGAAATCAACCCTACAAAAATCCCAGATTTTGACGTTTTAGTTGGAGGATTCCCATGTCAGGCGTTTTCTATCTCAGCTCAAAATCCACCTCGTCTTGGTTTTAAAGATGAACGTGGAATGCTTTTCTTTGAGATGGTTAAGATTTTAAAAGAGAAAAAGCCAAGAGCATTCATTGCAGAAAATGTTAAGGGTTTGTTGTCTGCGAATCATAAACAAGCATTTCCAATGATTATGAAAGAATTCTCTGATGCAGGTTATCATGTTCAATATTTTCTTGTTAATGCTTCCAAATTTGGTGTGCCTCAGAAACGAGAGCGTGTAATTATAATTGGATTCAGAGAACACGTAGATTTAAATAATTTCGTTTTTTCTCATTACATTCCATGTTCAAGTGTACTTGGTGATGTAATAGATGAGAACGAAAATAATAACGAATCTCTGTATTTTAGTGAAAAAGCAGTGGCGGGAATGATGGCGGTAAGAGAAAAGATGAACAAAGGTAGAGCACAGGATTTATCACAGCCATGCAATACAATAAGTGCTCATCTTGCGAAAGTTAGTCTAAATTCTACAGATCCTGTTTTGATGATTGGTGATAGATATCGTCGTTTTTCTTGCAGAGAAGCTGCTCGCATTCAAAGTTTTCCTGACACCTTCATTTTAGATGTCGTATCAGATATAAGACAATATAAAGCAATAGGTAATGCTGTTCCTCCTGTGATGATGTGGCATATTGCAAATTCACTACAACGAGCATTTGAGGTCACTGACGGCGAGTATGATAAGGCTTCAGCTAAAGCATTACCAACATATTCTTTTCCAAGACATAACGCTATACAAGGGACTTTATTTGAACCAAAAGTAAGATATATGTAATTATGGAATTAACACACGTTTTTTTGGATGAATTTGGCAATGCCAACCTTGATGATAGTAAGGCAGGGAATTCTACTCATTTTATTATTGCAGCTATTCTTGTACCCGAATCAAAAGTTTCTCTTTTGACAAATAGTGTAGAAGAAATACGAAAACGAGAATTTCAGACAGGAGAAATAAAATCAAAAAATGTAGGGAATAATCACAAAAGAAGAGTCCGCATTTTAAAGGAGTTGGCTAAACTTGATTTCAATGTTCTTTTACTTGTTATTGATAAACAAAAAATACTCAAGGAGTGTGGATTACAATATAAGAAATCTTTTTATAAATATTTATATGAAATTGTTTATAAACATCTTCATACTAATATTGCTCGTTTGAGATTACATAATGATGGGATGGGAGATAGGGCTTTCTTAAATGGATTTGTCAAATATGCAAAAATAAAGAATCCAACACCTACTTTATTTGAGGAATTTGAGATCTCTTTCGAAGATAGTAAGTCTAATGTCATAATTCAATTGGCAGATTTTATAGCTGGATCTGTGGCACGAAATATTGATAAAACAAAAATTGATCCTAATAATACTATTAATTATGTAGATATTATAAAGAATCACCTTTTCCCTATCTTATACTTTCCTCGTTCGTTTGAAGAATATCTTGTAGAAACCAAATTTACAGATGAAGAAGATAGGTCAATTGCAGAAATATGCTGTCGAAAGGCGCGCAATTATATTATTTCTAAAACGAAGAGTGATGACGAGTTTGATCACCAGAGGACAGCAATACTGCACTATTTATTATATAGGATATTTAATAACCCTACTCGCAATTATATCGGGACAAAAGAACTAATAGGATATCTATCTCGATTAGGTTATAAAACATTAAGTAAGGTTACTTTTCGAAACAAAATTATTGCTGCAATACGAGATTCAGGAGTTCCAATTGCAAGTAGCAAATTCGGTTATAAAATTCCTACAAAAATCTATTGCTGTCCGATAAAAGTTGAAGATGGCAATGGAGTGTGTCACAGCAGCCG
>JBJECY010000043.1:0-12743 GCA_051871515.1 Muribaculaceae bacterium
ATTTCCCTGTATTTTTTTGAGCTTTATTTTGCGCAGATTGCATAATTATTATTTGTCAGTGATGAGATAGTTTCGTAATTTTGCAGACCCTGCCACTAACTTAACAATGCTAACACAATGTTTATAGGCTTGGTGTCAGGCTATGTTCCGATGCTACATTATTGTCGCAAATGATACAGCGTCTGGTGTGCTCTTTTGTCATAAACCGTTGAGTGGCAATTTAATAAAAACTATAATCAATATTTTATGAGAACTTTTACTGTTTTTGCTGTTGTGATTCAAATGATGATTCCTTTGTTTGTGCATTCGCAAGAAACCACCTCTGATTTTGTTACGCTCAAAGAGCAAATGACTGAGAAATCGTTGCCGTTGGTGAACCTGACTGCTGATTTGAACAGTGTCAACAAAACTTCTTATGTACCTGCAACCATTGAGATTGCCGATTTCCAGAAACGCACAAATGGCGAAGCTGAGGTGATGTTTGCATGCAAGATTAAATATCGTGGGGGTTCATCTCTTTCTTACGACAAAAAATCATTTGCCGTGAAATTGCTTGATGATGAGGGCGAAAGCCTTGATGCTTCAATCTTAGATATTAGAAAGGATGATGCATGGATTCTTGATGCTATGGCCATTGACCGCATACGCATGAGAAACCGTGTGAACTTTGATATTTGGAACGAAATGAGCCGTACTCCATACGAAACAAAATACGACAACAGAAATGGCACTGAGGGCTATTATGTGGAGTTGTTTATTAACGGTGATTATCATGGCTTGTATTGCATGAGCGATAAGATTAACCGCAAATTGCTTGGCTTGGATAAGGCAAAAGAAATAGACGATGAAACCGTCACAATCAACGGTGTGCTTTATAAATGCAATCAATGGTGCTCGGCGGCTTATTTGGCTGGATATGATGAAGAAGAAATGACCGGTGAGGAGTGGAATTGTTGGGAACTGCAATATCCCGACGATTATCCTTGTGAGCAGGCTTACACTCCGTTGAGGGATTTCATTGATTTCTGCTCAAATTCATCAATAGTCCAATTTATTGAGGAGTTTGACGACCGCTGCTATCGCGATAATTTCATTGATTATCATGTGTTTGTGTTGTCGCAAGGTCTGGTTGACAACATTATGAAGAACACTTTCCTGAGCATGGTTAACATTAACAATGTGGGAGATGACAGGGTGATGATTACCCCGTGGGACCTTGATAGTTCGCTTGGCGGTGCTTGGAACGGCTCGTATAGTACAAGCCCTTTTGATAACACCCTGGTCTTGATAACTGTCCCATACAAACGCTTGTGGAATTACGATGCCGATTATGCCACTGCCGTGGCCGACAGGTGGCGTAGTCTTAGACTTAGCACCTTGTCAAACCATGCTGTGAGAGCCCGATTGGACAATTATGCCCAACAATTTATTGAGTCGGGTGCGTGGGCGAGAGAATATGCCAAATGGAATGGCAATCCTGTTGAGCTCAAAGAAGATATTAATGAGGAACTCAATTATGTGAAAGAATGGTATGAAATGAATGCCACCGCAATTGACACGAATATTTTTAATGGAGTGGGTGGCATTGATGCCATTGTGAGCGATGATGAGCTGCTACCAGCCGATGGCTGCGCCTATAATGTTTTAGGCCAGCGTGTTAGCGATGGTTATAAAGGATTTGTGATAAAAAATCGCCGCAAATACATAAGCATGTGAAAACCGCTCTCGTATTCAGAGCCTAAATGCGTGATAGCCTCACCTCATCAACTCGTTGATTGTGGTGGTGAGGTTGAGCATAAACGTGGTTGCTCCGCTGTGGGGCTGAGCAAGAGCTATGCCAAAGCCAAAACCGCGCACTTTCATACCGGCTGCCACCGAGAATCCCGAGATGAAATTGCGGGCATAGGTGCTCATGTCGGTGCGAGTCTTGTAGTTGTAGCCTAAACCGATGTAGATGCGTTCGCTGGGAGTAAATTCGCCGGCAAAGGTGAGATGCCTGAAAAGGTTTGAACCAAACGAATCTTCGGTGGTGAGCGCCGAGGAAGTGCTGTTGCTGTCAACTCGTTTCAGGTAGGGTAGCTTCCATTTGGTGAGGTTGGTGGCGGTCACCGACAGGCGGAACGGAGAGTTACCCATCCCCTTGGTGAAGCCCAATTGTATGTCCCACGGCAACTTGTCGTAGTGCTCGCTGAATTTCTTCACTTGTCCGCCCAGGCTTTTCAGCACCAAGCTTGCCGAGAAGTCGCTCTCGGGGTTGTAGTAGTTCACGCCCAAGTCGGCGGCTATTGCCACAGCCGAGTAGCTCTCGTAGTTTGAATACAGCACATTGAGGTTGATGCCACCGCGCAGATTGTCGGTGATGTCGTGTGAATAGGTGACGCCAAATGCCATATCGCTTGCTGAGAAAGTGCCAGTGACCACTCCTTCAACGTCGGTGGCGTTCATGTTGCCATAGCCAAAATATTGTATTGATGCCGCCCAGGCGCTATGGTCGTTGATGCCCATGCCGTAGCGTGCGCCCATAAAGTTGCATCCGCCAATGTAGCGCATGTAGTTGAGTCCCACCTGTTGCTCAATCTCCGGGCCAAGTAGCGCCGGGTTTTGCTCGGTGAGAAACACGTCGTCGTCAATGAGCGAGATGTTGTGGCCGCCAAGGCCATAAACGTGGCTCGATGGCGATACGTTGAGAAAGTTATATGCTGTGGTGCCGTCTTGGGCTTGGGCAAGGGTCATCATTGCCGTCATTGCCACGGCAAGCATCACACGCATTATTTTGTTTGACTTCTTCATTGCTGATTGGGTGAAAACGTTAGTTCTGCAATTGGGGTTACCCTGTCTTTTTAATAACGAGTTGGGGTAATGTAAAAGTATATGAGTTAAAAGTTTTTTAGATTTGTGCCCCAAGCAGTGCCAAGATGTAAAAAAAATCTAAACCTTATTAATCAAAATCAAAAACCGCCTTGCATGCTTTGCTTGCGAGTGAATTAAGATTTATATTTGTCGTTGCAAAAAAGAAATGTAATAACACGGAGGATTGAAATAATGAATCTGCCATTGAAACATATTTTGATTGTGGTTGTGATGTGCTTGTCGTCGGTTGTAGCGTCGTCACAGGTGCGCCGCATGTGCATTGAGAATCCTGCAAGGCACAATCACATGACTTATGTTAATGTCTATGAATATGATTTTGTTGATGTTCAGCCTGAGTTTCCGGGCGGTGAGCGTGCGCTCATGAACTTCATCAACAACACTCGCGAGTATCCCTATCATGCTTATCACAATCGTATTCAGGGCCGCGTGGTGGTGGGATTCATTGTCAACATCGATGGCAGCATCACCGGCATTGAGGTGATTAAGGGCGTTGAGGAGTCGCTCAACCGCGAGGCGGTGAGAGTGATTAGCGAGATGCCTAAGTGGAAGGTGGGCCGCATTGGCGGCGAAGTGGTTCCTGTGCACTGCATTCTGCCCATTGCTTTCCGCCGATAAGCCCCATCACTCGCCGGGGGGGGGTAGTGCAAAAACAATGTTAGTTTTGCGAAAGATAAATTTTGTTTCAATAATAATTTATGGTTTAATGATGAAGGAGAGCACTTGCAGTGGTGAGTTGCTCTCCTTGATTTATTTAGATGTCTCCTTGTTGCAAATTGTGCCGCGAACCTAAGGCTTCTTAGCGTGAATTTGCCGCAATAATCACTATTTTTAAGTATTGCACGATGTTGAAAATTGCAGTATATTTGCAGTTTTAAAAGATTAGGAGGCAAAAGAGATTATGCTATTGTCAGAATTGAAGGTAGGCCAATCGGCCAAAGTGGTGAGAGTGGGAGGCGAAGGTGAGCTTCGTCAGCACTTTCTTGACATGGGGCTTATACCGCAAGCCACGGTGAAGCTGATGAAATTTGCACCGATGGGCGACCCTATGGAGTTGCGCACCGGCGACTATGAGCTGACTCTGCGCCTTGCCGATGCGGCACTCATTGAGGTGGAACCGCTTGGCTATGATTATGTTGACGACACCGATTATAGCCCCGAGGCTACACTTGAGAATCATACCGAGCACCCGGGCTTTGGCGAAATGGGCCGCGAACACGACCCTAAAAAAGAACATCGTTTGCCCAAGGGACAAACCCTGTCATTTGCCCTTGTGGGAAACCAGAATTGCGGCAAAACCACTCTCTTCAATCAACTCACCGGCGACAATCAACACGTGGGCAACTTCCCCGGAGTGACCGTTGACCGCAAAAGCGGAATCATAAAGGGGCATCAGAATGCCGAGGTCACCGATTTGCCGGGCATTTATTCGCTTTCGCCTTACACCTGCGAGGAAGTGGTGTCGCGCGACTTCATCCTCAAAACCAAACCTTCGGCAATAATCAATATTGTTGATGCAACCAACATTGAGCGTAACCTCTATCTCACCATGCAGCTGATTGAACTTAATATACCTATGGTGCTGGCTCTCAACATGATGGATGAGGTTGAGAATAACCATGGCGCCATCCGCGTGAACAAGATGGAGCAGCTGCTTGGTATTCCTGTGGTGCCCATCTCGGCGGCAAAAAACCAAGGTGTTGACGAGCTTGTGCAACACGCCTTGCATGTGGCAATGTATCAGGAACATCCTGCCCGCACCGACTTTTGCGACCCTGAGACCAATGGCGCTGTGCATCGCGGCATTCATGCCATAATGCACCTTATTGAAGACCACGCCAAGCAAGCCGGACTGCCGCGGCGCTTTGCTGCCAGCAAAGTGATTGAGGGCGATTCGCTGGTGATGAGTGCATTGCAGCTGAGTGCTCATGAGCAGGATACACTCACTCAGGTGATTACTCAGCTCGAGGAAGATTGCGGACTTGACCGCGGCGCTGCCATTGCCGGAATGAGATATTCGTTTATTCGTTCGTTGTGCCGCCGTACTGTGGTGAAGCCGCGTCAAAGCAAACAGCACATGCGCAGTTTGGGCATTGACGCCGTGCTCACCGGCAAGTGGACTGCCATTCCGGCTTTCATCATCATCATGGGCATCACTTTTGCCATGACATTCGACCTGATTGGCGGCAACTTGCAGGAATTGTTGCAGCAAGGCATCGATTGGTTGTCGCAAGCCACTCTCAACACGCTCACCGATTGGAACATACAGCCCACCGTGCGCTCGCTCATTGTTGACGGCATCATTGGCGGTGTGGGCAGTGTGCTCAGCTTTTTGCCGGTGATTCTCACTCTTTTCTTCTTCCTATCAATGCTTGAAGACAGCGGCTATATGGCTCGCATAGCCTTTGTGATGGACAAACTGCTGCGCAAGATAGGGCTTTCGGGCCGTTCAATAGTGCCGTTGCTGCTTGGCTTTGGTTGCAGCGTGCCAAGCATTATGGCAAGTCGCACGCTGCCTTCGCAGCGCGACCGCAAACTCACCATCATGCTCACCCCGTTTATGAGCTGCACAGCCAAGCTGCCCATCTATGTGTTTTTCACGGCGGCGTTTTTCCCTCACAATGCGCTTGAAGTGCTGGTGGCACTCTATATGATTGGCATTGCCACTGGCGTGGTTTGTGCGCTGGTGCTCAAATATGTGAAATTCACCGGACGCACGGTGCCATTTGTGATGGAGCTGCCCAACTATCGCATACCGCAGTATAGGAATGTGGCTCATTTGCTCACCGACAAGGCTCGCGACTTCTTGCAACGCGCCTTCACGGTGATTTTCCTTGCTTCGCTCATCATCTGGTTTTTGCAGACGTTCACCTTCCGCCTTGAGGTGGCCCACGATGCCGGCAACAGCATGCTGGCGGTGGTGGCAGGGTGCATCACTCCAATCTTTGAGCCGTTGGGATTTGCTGATTGGCGCATCACCACGGCGCTCATCTCGGGCTTTATTGCCAAAGAGAGTGTGGTGTCAACGCTCACGGTGCTTTCGTGCTCAAGTGCGGCACTCACGCAGATGTTCTCGGCAGGCTCGGCTTTCTCGTTGCTGGTGTTCTGCTTGCTCTATACTCCGTGTGTGGCAGCCATTGCTTGCGTTCGCCGCGAGTTAGGCTCAAAAGATGCCGTAATCGTCATGGTGGGGCAGTGCATCATTGCCTGGGTATGTGCTTTGATTGTGAATCTGGTCATCACCTATGTGCTGTGACCTCGGCACAAGGCTGCGTCGAAATGTTTTATAAATAATGAAAAAAGGACAAATTAGTATATGAATCTGTTGAGTATTATTATATTGGCATTAGTGATAGTGGCAGCCGCGCTTGTGGTGTGGCGGCTATGCAGGCGCTCAGGCTCGGGATGTAGCTGCGGCTCGTGTTCGCAAGGCTCATGCCCCATGCGTGATGATAACGATAATTGCAGCTCCGGCAAATGCTCGGGTGGCTGTGATGCAGAATAAAATGCAATAATTCACTTTTATCTATCCTAAATAATAACTATGGAAATATTACAGAAAAAAATAAAGGAAGAGGGCAAATATCTGCCCGGAGGAATACTCAAGGTAGATGGCTTTCTCAACCATCAGATACAGCCCGAACTTATGGAACAAGTGGGCTGCGAGATTGCCCGCCTGTTTGCCGGTTTGGGCATCAACAAGATTGTCACTGTGGAGTCGAGCGGCATAGCCCCGGCTGTGATGGCGGCGCTCAAAATGGGTGTTAATGTGGTGTTTTGCAAAAAACACAAGCCAAACACCATGCAAAATTGCTATTGCGCCACGGTGAACTCGTTCACTAAGGGTGCTACATACGAGTTGGTGGCATCGCATGACTATCTTGGCGCCGACGACCGCGTGCTTTTGGTTGACGATTTCTTGGCTTACGGCAATGCCGCATTGGGTATGATGGAGGTGTGCCGTCAAGCCGGAGCGCAGGTGTTGGGCATGGCTTTTGTGATTGAGAAAGAGTTTCAAGACGGCCGTCAGCGACTGCTTGAGCGATATCCTGATATGCGCATTGAGAGCCTTGCTGTGGTGCAGTCGCGCGAAATCACTCAGCAAGACCGCGAGTTTATGCAGCAGGCTATCGACCTCTCGGTGCAGAACGTGGCTAATGGCGGCGGCCCCTTTGGTGCCGTGATTGTGCGCGACGGCAAGGTGATTGCCACCGGCGTGAACCGCGTCACCGCAAACAGCGACCCCACGGCACATGCCGAGGTTTCAGCCATACGCAATGCATGCCAAGCGTTACAAACATTTAAGCTCGACGGTTGTAGCATCTACACCTCGTGCGAACCGTGTCCCATGTGCCTGAGCGCAATCTATTGGGCAGGCATAAGCCGCATCTATTATGCTAACACCAAGCAAGATGCCAAAATCATTGATTTCGACGATTCGTTTATCTACGACGAAATAGCCAAGACCACCGACCATCGCTCAATTCCGGCAATTGCCATGATGCACAAAGAGGCTCAGGTGGCTTTTGAGGACTGGATGAAGAAAACCGACAAGATTGAGTATTAATGCCCGTCTTGCACTGCATTGCCCATCTTTTTGGGTGGGCAAAAATTGCATATTTGCCTGAAAAGGCATAAATTTGAGCCGGCACTAAACATCAGCCACTTGTTTTTTATGGAGAAATTGATGCAATATGTGTGGCAGCACAGGCTCTACCGCAACGACGAGATGACCACCAACGATGGCCGTCGGGTGCGTGTTGTTGACCCGGGCTTGCTCAACTCCGATGCCGGCCCCGATTTCTTCAATGCCAAGGTGGAGATTGACGGCAACATGTGGGCCGGCAACATTGAGATGCATGTGCGCGCCAGTGATTGGCGACGCCATGGTCATGATGCCAATAAAGCTTACGACTCGGTGATTCTGCATGTGGTGGAGAAAGATGATGCCCCGGTTTATCGCACAAATGGCGAACGTATTCCGCAAGTGGTGATGTGCTGCAACCCCGATTTCTCAATCAGCTATAAGCAACTAATTGAGGCAAAAAGTGAATTGCCATGTGCCAAGCACATAGCCACAATACCGCGGCTGTATATCACCAATTGGATTGAACGCCTTGCCTTTGAACGTCTGCATCACAAGGTTGACCGCATAAAACAGCTTGGCGAGCAAAATGGCGGCAGTTGGCAGGACACCTGTTACGTCACCCTTGCTCGCTCATTGGGATTCGGAGTCAACAGCGATGCCTTTGAGCGGTTGGCACGCATCACTCCGCTGCGGCTGCTCTCGCGCCACAGCGATTCGCTCTTTCAGATTGAAGCGTTGCTCTTTGGCAATGCCGGTTTGCTGGGCGATGAGCGTTATATGGGCGAGAACTATTATCGCCAACTCACTTCGGAATATGCTTTTCTGAGCAATAAATACTCATTTAAACCCATTGAATCGCACTCGTGGAAGTTGGCACGCATGCGTCCGCAGAACTTTCCGCATAGGCGCATTGCCATGCTTGCACATTATGCCTACGGCGGATTCAACCTCATGTCAGATATCATTGAAGCGCAGCAAGAGGAAGATTTGCGAAAGCTTTTTGTGGTGAATCTCACCGGCTTTTGGGCCAATCACTACACCTTTGGCAAACCCACGGAGCTGAGCCAAACCGCTTTGGGACAAAACAGCATCAGCATCTTGCTTATCAACACGGTGGCGCCGTTGCTCTATGCTCGCGGCGAAGCCACTGCCAATAATAGCCTCTGCGACCGTGCTGTGGCACTGCTTGAGGAATTAAAGCCTGAGAACAATGCCATTGTGCAGCAGTTTGTGCGTGCCGGCATTACCTGCCGCGATGCTTTCACCTCGCAGGCTCTCATTGAGTTGCGGCGCGAATATTGCGAAACTCATAAATGCCTATACTGCAAGATTGGTCACTCGTTGCTCACCGTTGCTGCCCACCGACAGCCGCAATAAAGCTCTGTTATATGCCAATGTTAAAACGTATTTGCGGCTCAATATGGGCGGCGAATAAGGTGTTATGTGCCGTTAGCAGCAAAAAAAGAGGCTGCACCAACAAGGGCACAACCTCAGTAATTAAAAAAAAGGGGGTATATGTTCGTTTAATTATTAGTCGAGTTGAGGCTTTTCAATCTCAGCCGACCATTCTTTTATCATCTTCACATTGTCGAGTCGGCAAATCAAAAGCGAGCCGTCTTTTTCTGCCACCACAAAATCTTCAAGACCGTCAACCACAGCTACTTTGGCATCGGGCACTTCGATGATGCAGTTCTTGCAGTTGAATGCTTTCACGTTGCCCACCTTAAGGTTGCCATAGCGAGCCATTGACACGAATGGCAGCAGGTCGTTCCACATTCCCAAGTCGCTCCAGCCCATATCGGCGCAGAATACATAAACATTGTCGGCATACTGCATTACTTGGCGCTCGTAAGAAATTGAACCGTCAATTTGCTCCATCACCTCGTTGAGCATATATTGTTCGCGTGGCGAGAACATGCTTGGAAGCATGGTGTCGAAAGCGTTTGCCACCTGAGGGGCATACTTGCGGTAGCTTTCTTCGATTGCGCTCACTGATGCCACCATGATACTTGTGTTCCAGTAGGCATTAGGATTGCTCATGAAGTCCTTGGTTTGTCCTGGTTCTGGGCGGCCCATATAGCGTTTTGCACGATAGATGTTACCATCAATGGCTGCATCATCAACCTCAAAGAATCCGTGAATCTCATCGCGGGTTGGCTTGATGCCCAAAGTCACTATACCGTTGTTGCAAGAAGCGAAATCAATTGACTGCTTGATGGCGTTGGCAAAGTAATCGTAGTTGGTCACCATCTGGTCGCTGTTTGTGAGCACCACCATTGCATCGGGAGCAACCGACTTGATTTTCCATGTGAAATAGGCTGTTGCCGGAGATGTGTTTTTGCTGATTGGCTCCAATAAGATATGGTCGTCGCGCAGCTGTGGCAGCTGTGCATGAACAAGGTCTTCATATTCCTTCGAGGTCACAACCCAGAAGTTGCGCTCGGGGCATATACTTTTCAGGCGGTCGAAAGTGAGCTGTATGAGCGTTCTGCCGCATCCAAACACGTCAACAAACTGCTTGGGAGTTTGCTGGTTGCTAATAGGCCATAGACGCTTGCCGTCGCCCCCGGCCATAATCACTACATGAACATTTTCCATTTTTCTTATATCAGATTGTAGTTATACATACTTGTTGATTTTGTTTTTTTACTCTGCTAAGCCGCTGCGATAATTCTTCATGGCTGTTGTCAAAGCAATTTTTTCAACTCATGTAGCAAAGATAATCGCTTTTTTTTAAATTACATATTATTTCAATGATTATTCGCATTATCTGACCGTTATTTGCTCCTTTTGGAATAATTGCAATAGTCACATAATTGCATTGCTACTGTAAGTTTTTGTTCATTGGCTGGTAGCTATTGAGAAATTTAACCATCATAAAAATCGCGGAGGTTGGTGATTGGCTCGGGATATTGTGCGGCGCTACGTTAAAGAGGCACAATATTGCCCCATTGTTGTTAGGCATAAATCACCCGGGGGCGTATGTCACGCCTCAATTTTCCAATCTTCTATGGTGTGGCTTTCGGTGTTGAAATTGATGCCTATTTTGGTGATTGGTAAACCGCAGAGGGCGAAGCGTGAAGGGTAATCTTTGAGATTGATTTGGTTCATCGCTGCCTCGGCTGACTTGTTGAGTTTCAACTCAATAAGGTATAATGCCTTGCCGGAGTTCATCACCATGTCAACGCGCCCAGTGGCAGTGCGCACTTCCACATCAACGTAACGGCCCATCAACGAGAATATCACATAGAGCAATTGTTGGTAGTGGCCCTCGTAGTTGGTGTTATCACATTGCGGAATAGTGAGCAAATAAGCCTGTAACAAACGCAACATCTCATCAAGGTCATCTTTAAGCAATGCCAAGTACATCTCGGCAACTGTTGTGGTACCCTTATAAGAGTCGATTCTTACATAATTGGGCAACAAGCTCTCCATCAAGCCAATACGAATCTCTTTATTTGGGATGTCAAGCGTGTAAATTTCGGCTGGGTCGTTATAATCTTTAATTGTATAATAACCCGATTGGTAAAGCAACGGAATAATTGATGTCATGCTCTCAGTTGGCGCATCAAAAGCGGAAGCAACGGCGGTTGTTCTTTTGAGCATCGACGGTAACACGTTAAACTCCTTCAATTTCTCTATAAGGAAAGTTGGCGTGCCGCTCTCAAACCAATAACTGCCAATCTTGTTTTTGGCGAAAGCAAGCAGAAGGCTGAACGGGTTGAAAATATCGGGAGACGGCCATGTGAAATGATAGCCGTCATACTGGTGTTTTAGCGAATCAAATACTTCCTCTTGGCTCTTTTTCTGTTTTTCTGCCAAATGTTCGATATAGTCAGCCATCTGCGTGAGCACCTCTTCCTTTGTGATTCCGCACACAGCAGCAAAATCCTCCTCCATTGAGATGTTCCGCAAATTATTCAGCTCGCTGAAGATGCTCAACTGCGAAAACTTGGTGATACCGGTGATGAATACAAACTTCAGGTGCGGGTCGCTATATTTTAGGGGCGAATAGAAATTGCGCATGATTTGGCGCAGCTGCTCCAATTGCTCCGTTTTATGAGCCACGTCGAGTAGCGGAGCGTCGTATTCGTCAATAAGCAACACCACTTGTTTGCCTGTTTGTGCATGAGCGCGTTCAATCAAGCCTTGAAGACGCTGATTGGGGTTAATCTCATCAGGCAAGCCCTTCCCGTAAACTTGTTCATAAGCAGACAGCTTTCCGCTAAGCTCTTGTTTAAGTTCCTCCGCATTGGCATGCTTGGCTGTGCTCATGTCGAACCGCAGCACCGGATATTCAGTCCATTCCTTTTCTGCGGTTTCAATATATGTTCCCTTGAAAAGCTCCTTCTTTCCTTCAAAGTAGGCTTGGAGAGTTGATACAAGAAGCGACTTGCCGAATCGCCGTGGGCGACTCAGAAAGATATATTTACTGAATTTCATCATCTTGCTGATGAACCCAGTCTTGTCGATATATAGACAATTCAGATTAACTATTTCAGAATACGTCTGAATGCCAACCGGTAATCTCTTAAGCTCGTTGTTCTCCATGCTTACCTCCTTTTAATTGTACAAATATACGCAAGTGTTTTGGATTTATGAAAAAACAAGATGTTTTTCTTGCCTTAGAACGTTGCGTTGAACTTGCCATGAATCAATGAGTGTGAAGCATTGTGGTTAATGAGATAATCACTTTGCTTCACACCCATAATGCAGATAGTGAACGCCAATATCTTGATTTGTTTAGTAAACCTGGAACTCGTAGATGCGGGCTGCAAAGCCTTCGCTTTGGTCGGGCTTGGTAATGTAGAGTCTTACAAACCGAGCCTCAACGGGTTGTGGCAGCAGTCGGTCGGTCTCCATCTCAGTGTTGTCGGTCACTGTGTCAACGGTGTTCCATTGGTCGCCCTCATTGGTTTTCACTTGCAGGCTAAATTGCTTTGTAGTGTAGTTGGTGTTCTCGAGTGTGGCATGCAACACATCCCATCCTTTAATGGTAGTGATTTTGCCAAGGTCGAAAGCTATGTATTTGGTGCGTTGGTCGGTGCCGTTATCACACCATTTGGTGTCCTCGCGGCCATCAACCGCCAAGGGCGCACATTCGCGCGAGTTCACCTCGCCACTTTTCTCAATACACGGTTTTCCTGCAAGCAGATTGGTGCGTGCTGCTATGGTGTGGTCAATCTTCACCGCAGGCAGATGCACTTTCATGAGGTCGCAAGCCGGAGTCGCGTTGTTGTTGTCGTCGTTGGCAACGGTGGCGGCAAACACCACCATGTTGGTGTTG
>JBJECY010000044.1:0-50141 GCA_051871515.1 Muribaculaceae bacterium
ATGACTGCAAAGGTAACAATTTTATTTATAACCACACCTTTTTTCTACTGAGCCAAAAAAGACGCAAACCCACTTGCTGCCGCTATTGGCACCCGTGGCGTGGGCAGCCTCACTCCGGGGAAGGAGCAACCAAATGCCCCATATAAACACACCAATAGCCGTTGTCGCCACCAAGCAACAACGGCTCTATTGTGTTTCTTTCAAATGGATTCCCATCTTAAGCTCGCAAGCCCAAAGATGCCCAGAATCAAAGCCGGGAAAGGAATGTTGTCAGCAGCAAACTCTGCGCGCTCTGATTACTTGTTTACTGAATCAGAAACTGTGAGGCTGTAACGACCCTTTGCACGACGACGTGCCAATACTTTACGACCGTCAGCGGTTTGCATTCTGTGACGGAAACCATGCTTGTTAGCTTTCTTTCTGTTTGAAGGTTGGAATGTTCTTTTCATTACCGTATTTATTATTTATTATTTCTCATTTTTGATTCGGTGTGCAAAATTAGTTACTTTTTTCAAAATTACCAAGCCCAAAGCGATTTTTACACAAAAGTTTTTGCGATTTCTCTTATTTTCAATTAATTTTGCACCCGAAAAGCGAAAAATAGAAGAACAAATAACATAATAATTCATTATAAAAGCATCTTATGATTAACGCTCAAGACATCAAGAACGGCACCTGCATCCGCATGGACAACAGACTTTATTTCTGCGTAGAATTTCTTCACGTAAAGCCGGGCAAAGGCAACACCTTTATGCGCACCAAGCTTAAAGACGTGGTCGATGGCCGAGTGATTGAACGCCGATTCAACATTGGCGAGAAGCTTGAAGACGTTCGCGTTGAACACCGTCCTTACCAATTCCTTTACGCTGAAGGCGAAGACAACATCTTCATGAACCAAGAAACCTATGAACAAATTCCAATCAGCAAGGACCTTGTTACAGGATTTGAGTTTATGAAAGAAGGCGATGTGGTTGACGTGGTATCTGACGCCTCGACCGAGACAGTGCTCTATGCCGAAATGCCTATCAAGACCGTGCTCAAAATCACTTACACCGAGCCAGGCCTCAAAGGCGATACTGCAACCAACACCCTCAAGCCTGCAACCGTTGAAACCGGTGCCACAGTGCGCGTGCCTCTGTTTATCAACGAAGGCGAGCTCATTGAAGTTGACACCCGCGACGGCTCTTATGTGGGACGCGTGAAAGCCTAAACTTTCAACAGAAGACACCCCATTTTTGCAAATTAATTATTAGCAAATACCGACTAATGGCAGCGAATCGCCGATAACGGCATTCGCTGCCACTTTTTTTAACACAAAATTTTATAATAAAAGTATTTGAAATAAAAAACCGATTATTTAAATTTGCTGCGACAATTACAAAAACCCTTAAAACTCAATCATCATGATAGTTGGAATTCCAAAAGAAATCAAAAACAACGAGTTTCGTGTTGGTATGACTCCTTCAGGAGTAGCCACATTAGTTAAAAACGGACATACAGTCTATGTACAAGCCACAGCAGGCGAAGGCAGCGGATTCAGCGATGCCGAATATGAAGCTGTTGGCGCAAAAATCCTCCCTACCATTGCCGATGTGTACGCAATAGCCGAGATGATTGTGAAAGTTAAAGAACCAATTGAACCCGAATATGCTCTCATTCGCGAGGGGCAATTCCTCTTCACTTACTTCCACTTTGCAAGCGACCGTCCACTCACCGACGCTATGATAGAGCGCAAAGCCGTGTGCTTGGCCTATGAAACTGTGCGCCTTGCCGACCGCTCTCTGCCTCTGCTCATCCCAATGAGTGAAATTGCCGGACGTATGTCAGCCCAAGAAGGTGCCCGCTTCCTTGAGAAGCCTCAAGGCGGCAAGGGTATATTGATGGGTGGCGTGCCAGGCGTGAAACCCGCCAAAGTGCTTGTGCTGGGTGCTGGTACAGTAGGTTACAACGCAGCCATCACAGCAGCAGGTATGGGTGCCGAAGTCACTATCACTGACATCAACCTCACTCGTCTGCGCTACCTCGATGACGTGATGCCAAAGAATGTGAAGACCCTCTTCTCAAACGAATTTAACATCCGCGCCGAGTTGCCAACAACCGACCTTGTTATTGGCTCTGTGCTCATCCCTGGCGACAAAGCACCACACCTCATCACTCGCGACATGCTCAAGCTCATGAAACCGGGCTCAGTGCTGGTTGACGTTGCAATTGACCAAGGCGGGTGCTTTGAGACATCTCACCCAACACCTCACAGCGAACCTGTTTACACAGTTGACGGCATTGTTCACTATGCAGTAGCCAACATCCCAGGTGCTGTGCCTTTCACTTCAACCCTTGCACTCACCAACGCCACCACTCCTTATGCAGTGCAACTGGCTAACAAGGGCTGGAAACAAGCTTGTAAAGACGACCCAGCGCTCAAGCTTGGCTTGAACATTGTTGATGGCAAGGTCACATTCCCAGCCGTGGCTCATGTGTTCAACTTGCCTTACACCCCTGTTGAAGAAGTGCTTTAATCAAAATTTTTGTTTTCATAACTTAGTTTTAAAATTTTTTACCGGAGTCGCATCGCCGCTGAAGAAGCGCTGGTGCGACTCGCATTATTTATGCACACCCCCGAATCATGCACCACGCCTACCCATAATGCTCCCGCCCCTACTACAACCCAACACAGCCCCAGGCACATGCACGCATGCACCAATAATTAATTATCATCATTAATAAACCAAGATTTAAGCAACTGCTCACCCCTTTCAGCGCTCAGTCACATTAATGCACATTGCTCAAATAAAAGACTTTATAGTTACGTATGCTAACCGTTTTTCAAATAGTCATAGATGAATATTGGGAATGAATTAAGGACTGCAACGCTCTCATTATTCACCACATAAAATTTCAGTTGACTATTAAATAAAGATAATTGATTAATGACGCATTTATTTTTCGGAATATCATAAACACCTTTCACCAACAGATTTGCTTTACCAACATTCATCATTTTCAGATAATCCCAGTTTTCCTTGATTTTCAGGTACTTTTCTTTTGTTGGTTTCTCCCCAGCCTTAAAAAGTATATGGTCAAAACTGTCGTAATACGAAAACTCACGAGCAAGACATTTGAAATCACGGCATTGGGAACGAGTTACTGCATAATTACAATAATCCTCATCGGGAAGTTCTTTTGTATAACAAATCGATTCCACCATAGGATAGTTGATATATAGTTTACCGTTGCCGGTTTCATCGTCGAACATTTGCAGCATCACACCCACTCGGCGATTAATCTCGTCAAGAGATAATTGAGAGTTTTGAAAATCATAATCAAAGAAAAGGAATACCTCCGACACATCGGTGCTTCTGATATTTTCCAAAGTTAAATCGCCTCTCTCTGAAAGACGTTCTCTCATGATTGATACTATATCACCATCGCCATCATACTCCATCATTTTATTATAAAGGTCATAGATGTTATTCCCGAATGAGCAAATGATATTATCATTCTCTTTCGGGAAATAGAGCCGCTCTAAAGTTTTATAAACCTTAGGCTCACGGTCGATGCCTTCAAACACAAAGAGTATCATAAACTGAACGTTCCTCCTCGGTATAGTTTCTCCAAGTTATGACCAAAACGGAGTTCTTTTTCAGTCAAATCGCAAATAGCATTAATCTTATTGCCTTGTAAAATAAAGAAACAGTCGGGACGTAACAAGTCATTACTCAGCAAAAATGTATCGTGAGTGGTCACGAATAACTGATTATCACCTTGGAATAACCGTTTACAAATCTTGTATGATAGTTCGTGATGATAGAAAGCATCGAACTCGTCTATAAACACAAACGATGCATTACACGTTGCATTTTCTATCTCCTTCAACCAATAATATTGCAATTCCAAGCTCTTAGTGCCCGTAGAAGCAACCATTTGGAATGGGATTCTAACATTACCCATTATGCAATATAGTATATTTTCGCCTTGCACGTTGGGAGCGAACATGTAGTCTTGACCACTGACTTCTTTTAGATATGCCGAAAAGTCATTGACAAGGTTATTTTTTAAAATATACTCCTCAATGTTGCTTCCTCCCTCTTTTAAGCCAATAAACTCTCGATTGTCCAAACTCCTGAAAAACAGCATGTTCTCCACAAAATCTCTCACTGTAATCAGCGGATGGTCTTTGGCAAAAGGCACAGCACCAAGCAAATAATTAACGATTGAGATATTATTTTCACTTCTCTTGAGATTATTGATTGCCATTTCGGTCAGCCCAAATTCCGGAGCAACAAAAAGCGTGTCACTGTCTTTTCGTAATAACTCATTACCATCAACAATCAACCGCTCGCTAATGATTATGCCTTTTAGTTCAGAGGCAACTTTGCTGTAATTATAGTTTACAACTCGCCCATTAAAGCCAAAAGTATATTCAAATTCAACAGGGTGCTGAAAATCCAAAGCACACGCATAATTAAGATAATAATCCGGCTTCTTCCACTTGTGCGACAGATGGTTAGCAATATCAAAAATAGCCAATCCGAAGTTTGACTTACCTGAGCCATTAGGGCCATATATAATTCCGTTTCTCACAACACCATTTTTCACAGCATCGCTATTAAAGGAATAGTTACTTGGATTTGACAAGTTCCATTCAATTCTATCTTGGAATCCGCGATAATTTTTTACGGCAAATCTTTTCAGCATAATCACTCGGCTTTTCTATATTATCGTATAACAAACACAAAATTACAACAAATGCCCCATTCCGTAAAATAATTACGGAATATTTTTGATTTTTTGATAAAAATAAACCAATCTACACATGCAATATCGTTTTCACTCTCTATGATATATTATCATCTTACCATCATCTCGCATATTAACATGGGGCGCGTGGGTTTTCAACACCATTATGTGAGCAACTATTTATGTACATATCTGCTTTTTTTTGCTAACTTTGCAAAACCGACAGCTGCAACCAAGTCAGATGCCGGCACAAGCCTGCTCAGCAAAGGCGAGCTTGAAACCTAAACAGAAACACTATTCTCATCAACAAACGAATGGAATTTAAACTTACAGAGGAACAGCATAAACGCCAAAATGCTCGTCGCAAGCAGCAACCCGCCACGGTGTCGGAGGTGGTGAACGAGTTTGGCAAGCTTCAGCCGCAGAACATTGAGCTTGAAGATGCCGTGCTCGGAGCACTTATGCTTGAAAAAGACGCTTATAGCAAGGTTGTTGACATCCTTAAGCCCGAATGTTTTTATGAGCCCAAGAACCAAAAAATCTACGAGGCCATACAGGGACTTGCCACCATGTCGCAACCCATTGATATGCTCACCGTCACCGAGCATCTGCGTGTGAGCGGCAACCTCGACGAGGTGGGCGGCCCTTTGCGCATCTCGCAGCTCACCAGCGGCGTGGCATCGGCAGCCAATATTGAGTATCACGCTCGCATTGTGGCTCAGAAATATCTTGCCCGAGAGCTTATCAGCTTCAGCTCACAAATACAGTCGCTGGCATTCGACGACTCGTTCGACATCCTCGACGTGCTTCAAGAAGCCGAAGGCAAGCTCTTTGAACTTTCGCAAAGCAACCTCAAAAAAGACGTCACCCAAGTGAAGCCCGTAATCCTCGATGCCCTCAAAAAGATTGAGGCTGTGGGCAACAATACCAACGCTATTAGCGGCTTGCAAACGGGCTTTGAAGAAATTGACCGCATGACCTCAGGATGGCAAAACAGCGATTTGGTAATTATCGCCGCACGTCCTGCCATGGGTAAAACCGCCTTTGTGCTGTCAATGGCAATGCGCATGGCGGTGCGTTTCAACATACCGGTGGCTGTGTTCTCTCTTGAAATGTCAAACCTGCAGTTGGTAAACCGCCTCATAAGCAACATCTGCGAGATTCCCGGCAACACCATCAAGAGCGGTAAGCTCTCCGACCCCCAATGGCAACAACTGCACTCGCGCGTCACTCCGCTCTATGACGCGCCACTCTACATCGACGATACTCCAAGCCTCTCGGTGTTTGAACTGCGCACCAAAGCACGCCGCCTGGTACGCGAACAAAACGTGAAAATCATAGTGATTGACTACTTACAGCTGATGAACGCCAGCGGCATGAAGTTTGGTAGCCGCGAGCAAGAGGTGAGCACCATCTCGCGGTCGCTCAAACAGCTCGCTAAGGAACTTGATATACCCATCATTGCCCTCTCGCAGCTCAACCGCTCGGTTGAAAGCCGCACCGATGGCAAAGTGCCTCAACTCTCTGACCTTCGTGAATCGGGAGCCATTGAGCAAGACGCTGATATGGTATGTTTCATCCACCGTCCGGAATATTATTTGAAGTCGAAACGAGATGCCGAAAACAACGACATTGAGGGTTTAGCAAATTTCATCTTTGCCAAGCACCGTAGCGGTGCCGTGGGCGATGTGAAGCTCCGTTTCAAAGCCGAATTTGCAAGTTTTGAAGATTGGGGGGTAAATCAACTCTCAAACAATCAGGGCGGCGGCATAGTGCCATCAAAAATCAACGCCGCACAAGAGCCCACCGATGACAACCTCAGCACTGGCGCCAATGCAATCGCTCCCAACGATGAATTTATTGACCACAGCGAAACCGTTCCGCCGTTTTAATTGCCGCAGCGGCACGCACGGCAGCAACGGCACGAGTCGCATTGACACTTGCCAGAACGCGGAACATCACATTTTTCAACAGCCTGAGTCACTGGCTCGGGCTTTTTTATTGCATCAGCGTCTGATGGTTGTATCAGTTTCAGCACCACCAGTATGACGGCGAGCAATGCCACGCTCAGCGCCAAGCGGCGAAATCGCATTGTTTTGCTTAACATTATCTATCGGTATTTTTTTGCTTATTATTATCTACGTTTTATTATTGATGCCTATCGGGACAAGAAGAAATAACGGCTCAAAGGCGACCATTGTCCATATAGCTATAACACTCGCCCTGAGTGACTATGATGTGGTCAACGAGCGGAATATCCATCAGCTTGCCGGCCTCACTCACCTTGCGGGTCAACTCATCGTCCTGGCGGCTGGGGCGCGGATTGTTCGACGGATGGTTATGAGCCATGATAATGCTATCGGCAAAATTCTCAATGGCATGACGCATAATCAGCTTCACGTCACCCACCGTGGCAGCCAGTCCGCCGTCGCTTATCACACATTCCTTCACCACATGCTTGGCACGGTCAAGTATCAGTATCAACAACCTCTCGTGATGCAGATGCCCCAACAAGCGCCTCAAATATTTTAGCGCCATCTCACTATTGGTGATGCTTGGCAATTGCATAAACTCCTCATTGTCGAGTCTGCGGCCCAGTTCAAGCGCCGCAGTGATGTTGATGGCTTTCACCTCGCCAATACCATTGTAGCGCATAAGGTCGTTGATGCTCATGCGCGACAGGTTATAAAGCTTGCCGCCGTTGTCGCGCAATATTCGTTGGCACAAATCAACCACCGACTCGCCTCGCTGACCGCTGCCAATGAGCGTGGCAAGCAGCTCGGCGTCAGTGAGCGCACCTATGCCTTTGAGCAACGCCTTTTCACGCGGACGGTCTTGCTCAGGCATGTGTTTTATTGACCGTAATGCGTTTTCTTCTCCCTCAGTCATAACCTTCTCATTTGCCTTTTCTTATGGCAATCTCCTCGTTGATGTCGCGTCCGTGTCCAAGCAAAATCTTCCACACATACGCCTTAATGAAACCTATGCCATAGCTGCCAAGCTGCACAAAACTGCTCACAATGGCAATGCAAGCAATCTTAAGGCTACGCGTAGATGCCAGCGCCGTGACCCACAAGGCCAACACATAAGCCGCCAATGGCAAAATTGCCCACCATCGCCACAACAGCGACAGCAGCACCAACGCAGTCACCCCAAGCACAAACACCGCAGGCAGGCAATGCACCAGCTTGAGCGAATCGGGGTAAAGCAGTTTGAGCGTGATGCGCGACATGCCAAACACATAGGTCTGACGAGAAAATTTCTTCAGGTCAACGCGGCGTTTATGATACACAAAAGCCTCTCGGATGAGCCCAATCTCAAAGCCATCCTTGCGTATGCGCGTGCTCATGTCAATGTCCTCGCTGAACATCTCTCGGAAACCGCCCACCTGCTGCCACACCTTGCGCGAATAGCCCATATTGAACGAGCGCGGCACAAATTTCTCCATCTGCACCTTTCCGCCTCTGATGCCTCCGGTGGTGAGAAAAGCCGTCATCGAGAAATTGATGGCCTTCTGCACGTCGGTAAACGACTCGTGGGCAGCATCGGGACCGCCAAAGCACGGCACATAATGCTCGTTTAGATGGCGCTTAAGAGTTGAGAAATAGTGCGGCGGTATCACGCAGTCGCTGTCAAAAAACACAAAATACTCACCCACAGCACGCTCAATGCCATAGTTGCGGGCAATGCTGCGACCCTCGTTGCTCTTGTAGTGATAATGCACGTCAACGCGCCCTTTGAATGGCTCAACCACATCGGCACACGCCTCAGTGCTGCCGTCTTCCACTATCAGCACCTCAAAATCCTGCAAATCCTGGTTGGCAAGACTCTCCATCAAGTCGCGCACCTCGTCGCGGCGGTTATACACCGGCACTATTACTGAAAAATATGGCATATCGTAGTATCGTTTTTGTTTGGTTTCACTTATGTTTACTTCACGCAAAAGTAATAAATAATAGCCAATTCTCACAATCTTTTGCAGCATCAGCCCCATGCATTATTATTAAATATTCTTAACATTAACATTATTAACACCATAATTTACGTTATCCAACAAAATAATTACTAACTTAGCATATTAAACGTGCACCGGCACATCGCACTGAGCCTTATGATTAACGCCTTGATGTTGACAATATCAATTATTGACTGGGTGTATGTCGTAATCACCACGGCATATATCTGCACCGTGCTCAGTATCATTTGGGTGGTAATTTCAGAAAACCGCAACCCGGTGCGCTCATTAGCGTGGATAACCGTGTTGCTCATGCTCCCGGTGTTTGGCGTGATTCTCTACATGTTTTTTGGGCGCTCGCTCAAAAGCAAAATACTCTCAACACAGCGTCTCAAACGCATCATCCCTCAGCAGCTAAAAGCTTACGAGGTTGACCCCGACACGCTCAATTTCTCAATGCAAACGCGCCAATCAGTGCGCCTTGCTCACACCATGTGCCGCGCCTACTACTTCACCGGCAACAAGGTTGACATCTTCACCAACGGCACCGACAAGTTTGCCGCGCTCAAAGCCGACCTTATGGCAGCCAAGCACTACATCAACATGCAGTATTACATCTTTGAGAACGACCGCATTGGCCGCGAGATACAGCAATTGCTCATACTCAAAGCCCGGCAAGGCGTGAAAGTGCGGCTCATCTACGATGGCGTAGGCTCGTTTAAGGTGCATAAGAAATTTTTCAATGCCATGCGCCAAGCCGGAGTTGAGGTTTATCCCTTTATGCGCATCAACTTCCCGCAGTTTGCCCAACGCGTCAACTGGCGCAACCACCGCAAAATACTGGTGATTGACGGCACATGCAGCTACATTGGCGGCATGAACATAGCCGACCGCTATATTGACGGCTGCAAATGGGGCACACACGGCGTGTGGCGCGACACTCACCTGCGCATAGCCGGCCCGTCGGTGATGGCTCTGCAACACTCATTTGCCCTCGACTGGAACTTCACCAGCAAACACCCCATTCATGACGACGTGCCCAACGAGTGGCCGCAGACCGGGCAAGCCGGCATACAACTCGTCACCAGCGGTCCCATGAGTCAGTGGAACAACATTGCTATGATGATGCTTCACGCCATCAGCAACGCCAAGCAATGCATATTCCTGCAAACGCCCTATTTCCTGCCCACCGAATCGCTGCTTAAGGCCCTGCAGACTGCCGCCCTAAGCGGCATTGACGTGCGCATCATGATTCCGCAACGCAGCGACTCAACGATGCTGCAACGAGCCTCCTACTCCTACGTTAGCCAATGCCTGCACGCTGGCATCAAAGTGTTGCTCTACACCGCCGGTATGTTACACGCCAAGACGCTGGTGGTTGACGACGAACTGAGCACCGTTGGCTCAACCAACTTCGACTTCCGCAGCTTTGAACACAACTATGAGGGCAACGTATTCATCTACGACCGCCAAATCAACCGTCAGCTCAAAGACATCTTCATTGACGACTCGGAACACTGCATTGAGTGCGACCAAAAACAATGGCTGTCACGCCCCAAAGGCACACGCATGCTTGAATCGTTAATTAGGCTGCTCAGCCCGGTGCTGTGACGCGCACACCCAAACAGCCCATTTTTGCCACCGCTTGATGTTTTATCTCACATATTATGCGTACCTTTGCAACGCAGAACCATTGACGTGCCAATCACCACAAGGTTCTGCATCTTCTCATCAACAATAAACTTTACAAAACTGCAAACATGATAAGCTTTCCCAACGCAAAAATCAACCTCGGGCTCAACATAGTGAACCGCCGCCCCGACGGGTATCACGACATTGAAACCGTGTTCTATCCTATATGCCTTGAAGATTCACTCGAGATAGTGCCCGCCAAGGCATCACAACCCACCACCCTGCAGTGCCACGGCATCACCGTTGACTGCCCAATGGAGAAAAACTTAGTGACCAAAGCGTTCCGCCTGCTGCAACGCGAGTTCAATCTGCCAGAAGTGGAGATGCACCTCTACAAGCACATTCCCCACGGTGCCGGATTGGGAGGCGGCAGCAGCGACGCCTCAAGCGCACTGCTGATGCTCAACAGCATGTTCTCACTGGGGCTTAGCGACAGTCAACTGGCACAGCGCGCCGCCACACTTGGTGCCGACTGCGCATTCTTCATCTACAACAAGCCCATGATGGCAACCGGCATAGGCAATGTGTTCACTCCCATCAGCCTGAGCCTTGCCGGGAAACACCTGCTGCTGGTGAAGCCAGCCATTGCTGTGCCCACAGCACAAGCCTACGCACAAGTCACACCCAAACCGGCCGTCACACCGCTGCCACAACTGCTCTCCCAACCCATCGACCGCTGGCAAGAAACCGTGGTCAACGACTTTGAGGCGAGCGTGTTTGCGCAACACCCCACACTGGGCAACATCAAGCAGCAAATCATTCAAGCAGGAGCGGTTTATGCAGCCATGAGCGGCTCAGGGTCAACCCTGTTTGGGATATTTGATAATGCCAATATGGCAGAGCGTGCGCAACAGCTGTTCACCGATTGCGACACTTATTGCATTAATTTGCAATAATTTTGCTTCAAACGGCAAGTTTGGCAAACTCTTTGCAGTCAACATAAGCACAGCATAACATTCACACGTTGAAAAATTAAAACTACAAGATATATTATGTCAAAAAAGCAAAAGAAAGAAAATATCGAAGCACAAGAAACAATAAATAATACAGCCCAGTCGGCTCAAGAAGCTTCTGCTAACGAAACTGAGCAGACCGCACAAGAGACCGCCGAGGGCCAACAAGCACCTGAGCAGGACGAAAGCCAAGCTCAAACCTCGGCCGAAGATACTATTGCCGCGTTGCAAGCCGAGATTGAAAAGCAGAAAAACGAATACCTCTTTCTGATGGCTGAATTCGACAACTTCCGCAAGCGCACACTTAAGGAGAAAGCCGAGCTCATACGCAACGCCGGCGAGAAAGCCTTTGAAACGCTGTTGCCGGTGGTTGACGACTTTGAACGTGCCATCAAGGCCAACGAAACCTCGAGCGACATCGACGCCGTGAAAGAAGGTTTCACACTCATCTACAACAAACTCATCAAATACCTCAACGACAATCAGGTGAAAGCCATTGAATCGACCGGCTGCGACTTTAACACCGAGCTGCACGAGGCTGTGGCAACCTTCCCCGCCAACGACCCTCAGGCCAAAGGGAAAGTGTTTGACACAATCACCACCGGATACACCATCAACGACAAGGTGCTGCGCCATGCCAAAGTGGTGGTGGCACAATAACAAAAAAATTGGCGTTGAGAGAGCAACATTATTACCACAGTTGAAAGTTATATGGCAGAAAAAAGAGATTACTACGAAGTGCTCGGCGTGAGCAAAAACGCCACCGACGACGAGCTCAAAAAAGCCTACCGCAAGGTGGCTATGAAATATCACCCCGACCGACAAACCGGTAAAAGCGACGCTGAGAAGAAAGATGCCGAAGAGAAATTTAAAGAAGCGGCTGAAGCTTACAGCGTGCTCAGCGATAAGGACAAGCGCGCCCGCTACGACCAATTTGGGCATGCCGGAGTTAACGGTGCCGGCGGCGCAGGCGGCTTTGGCGGCGGCTTCTCAAACATCAACGACATCTTCTCGCAATTTGGCGACATCTTTAGCGGTTTTGGCGGATTCGGAGGCTTTGGCGGTTTTGGCGGAGGCAGCCGAGGAGGCAGCAGCCGCGTGAACCGTGGCACTGACTTGCGCGTGAGAGTGAAAGTGAACCTCAAAGAGGTGGCTCACGGAGTGGAAAAGAAGCTCAAAATACCACGCATGGTGGCCTGCCCCGATTGCAAAGGCACTGGCGCGAAGAATGGCACCGCCTTTGAGACCTGCTCACACTGCCACGGCTCAGGTGTGGTTGTCAAAGTGCAACAAACCATACTCGGCTCAATGCAAACCCAAACCACCTGTCCGCACTGCAAA
Source organism: Muribaculaceae bacterium (assembly GCA_051871515.1). Classification (GTDB taxonomy): domain Bacteria; phylum Bacteroidota; class Bacteroidia; order Bacteroidales; family Muribaculaceae; genus SFTJ01. The sequence goes on from JBJECY010000044.1 coordinate 12,679, forward strand.
GGCGAAGGCAAAATCATCAAAGAGAAATGCCCAAAATGCGGCGGTATGGGTCTTGAACGCAGGGAGCAAGTGGTGAGCGTGAACATCCCTGCCGGCGTTGCCGACGGCATGATGCTGCGCATGCAAGGCTACGGCAACGATGCCCGCGGCAGTGGCGTGCCCGGCGACCTCATCATTCAGATTGAAGAAGAACCAGATAACGAGCTGCAACGCGACGGCGAAGACCTCATCTATAACCTTATGCTCGACTTCCCAACAGCCGTGTTTGGCGGCAAAGTGGAAGTGCCAACCGTTGACGGACGCGTGCGCCTCACCATTGACCCGGGCACACAACCCGGCAAAATGCTGCGACTGCGCAACAAGGGTCTGCCCTCGCCCAACGGCTACGGCACAGGCGATATGCTGGTGAACATCATGGTTTACGTGCCTGAGCACCTCAACAGCGAGGAACGCCGCGCCATTGAGATGTTGCGCGATTCTGAGAACATCAAGCCTTCTGAATCAACAAAAAAACGCGTCTTTGACCGTTTGCGCCACATCTTCGACTGATTGCCCAAAGCAATAACATTCTCAAAATCAAATATAAAGATTGGCATCCTCAAAAAAGGGATGCCAATCTTTTTTTCTCTCTTACACAAAAATCGGGAGGATACCGAGCAGAAGTTTTTGCAGTATCCTCCCTAACAACAGATTAGATTAAAGGCAATCAGATTTAATTACTTAAGTTACCTTATCATTACATTTTCACAAACTGCTTTCTTATTACGCCATTGGGTGAGGCAATTTCAATTACATATACGCCGCTTGCCAAAGCACTCACGTTGATTGGCGCCTGGCCGGCAATCACCTCGCTACCCACAAGCTGTCCGTTTATTGAATAGATGTTCACCTTAGCGCCATCGTCAACACCACTCACATAGAGCACATCGACGGTTGGCACAGGATAAACACTCACGCCGTCGGCTTGCTTAGCCTGATGGCTGATGCCCGAAGGCTTGGCTGCGCCAAGTTGGTCGAGGCATACATACGAGGGCACACCGCTTTGCGATGCCATGACGTTAACCGCGAGCTTAACCACATTGCCCAGGCAGCTGAGGTCAACCCATTGCCATTGCGTGAGCATAGAGTGGCACGATTCGTCGTCCGAGGTGTAATCGGCAAGATAATATTCAACCGAATTGGCATTGTCGTCAACATCGTAGCCGGTGAATGTCACCTTGAAGAAATCACCTGTTGTAAACGCCTTAGTGTAGCCATCGCCCTCGGTCATGCTCTTCACTGCCCATGCAGTGTTGTTGATATACACGCCCGAAATGGTTTCGCCCTCAAGGCTGTTAGTAAGCTCTATTGTCGGCGTTGTGTAATAACCTGAGTAAACTACGGCATAAGCGCCCGTATCCTCAGCACCGCCGCCGGCAGCAGTGTTATATTGGTCGTTGATGGCTGAGAAAGTGTTGCCGCTGCAATTGGCATAAGCAAACGATTCCCAATAGCTCCAATCACTTCTCCTAAAGTTGTTGAATACAAACGAGCCGCTATAGAACGTGTCACCGCCATCGCAGTCGCCATTCCACCATGAGTTTGCAGGCAGATAGTTGTCGTCGAAAGTGGCATTTGCCATATCACCCAACACATACACTGCCGTTTTGCTCTCAAGTGATTGACCGTCGGCACTGGTTACAGTGAGACGATATTGACTGGTCACCTCAGGAGCAACCGAGAGCACCATTTCCGTGCCCACCACTTCATTCATTTGGTTGCGCCATTCATAGGTGCGCGGTTCGTCGCCACCGCTCACTGTTGGCTCAATGGCAACACTCTCTCCGGCATCAACAAGGTCGTAGATAGCCGGCAAATCGAGCTTCAATTCGGTGATGGTGCGTTTTGTGGTGATAACGTCGGTAGCCACTATTTCTGAAAGAACACCAAGTGCACTCTCCATCATAAAGTAAGCCTTATATTCGGTTTGTTGGTCAAGGCCTGTAAACGACGATGCGACCTCGGCATCAGCAATGCAATCAACGGCATCAGTTGCCTGCATCATCTCTGCATCAGGAGCATCATCAGCGGCTTTTTGCAACTTGGCATATAGCTTGCCGCCCACATTCCACATGGTCTTTACGCTTATTGCCACGTCGCTAACGCTGCTCACCACAGGGTATCCTTCAGCAATCTCGGGGACCTCTTGCACCACCTCAACATATTCATAAGCGCCATAGGTTGGAGTTGTGGCACTGCGAGGTGTGCCGTCGATGTCAACGGTCACTTCGCTCAATGGTGTAGCGCCACGCATATTGCCAGCAGCCATCAGCCTGAGGTCGGTTTCGCTCACAAACTCGGCTTGCTCGTTTATGCTTGACACGTCGCCGGTGATTTGGGCATATTCTTCAAGCGTGGTTGCCAAGTCTTTCACCAAGATATCTGAGGCGGCATAATAGGCGTTGTTGTTAAGGCCCATTGCCTTCATGTGCTCCTCGCTGTTGAGATAGAGCACAGCCGAACCGGTGGCAAAACTTTGCAGTATGTTGTTCTCGACCTTGAAGTTTGCCAAGTCAACGCTTGTTCCGCCAGTGTAGAAGGCATAACCAGCCACACCGCCAACGCGCACAGTGTTGTGCAGCACCTTCATGTTGCGCGAGTCGGCAGCAACGTAGAGTGCCGAGGTATAAGCATTGGGCGATGCTGTGACTGAAATCACATTATTATAAATCAGGGCAGGACGGTTCTCGTCACCTTGTGTGGTGGTGCGAATATACAAGCCGTTGCTGTAATAGGCTTGAGTGTTGATGAGCACATTATTGCGCACAATCAGCTCACCACGGCATCGCGAAATGTCAATACTGCTATAATTGGTCTTTTGTGTTGCGGTTGACATCACCACGTTGCCATCAATGAGAGCATCAACCTCGTCGCTCACATAGATGCCCTTTGAGCAAGCATCGGTAACGGTGTTGCCACGCACCACAAGGCCTTGTTCTCTTGAATACATCACATAAGTTGTACCGCCAAGATACATGGCAATATATCCACCCTCAAAGGCACAATCTTCAATGGTCATGAAGTCGTTGTTGCAGCCCTCGCTGTTGAGTGCCTCGGCCTTAATCAGGCTCATTCCCGACGAACCCGAAAGCACCAAGTCGGCTTTCACAACGCAGTTTTTGAGAGTGAAATGGCGGCTTTGGTCATAAACATGCACAGCATAAGGATATGATTGGCTTTGTGGCTGAATGGTTATATCTTGCAATGTGACATAAGGCGTGTGCACCACAGCAAACATGCCATATTTGGTTTCGCCATAAGCAGGCTCAGAATATCCCGAACCGGTGATTATCACTTTTGTGCGGTCAGCTGAACGAGATGCGAATGTTATGCTATGTTCAGCACTTGCACCATCCACCTGATTAACCATCACATTCTCAGCGTAAGTGCCGTCTTCAATCAAGAACGTCACAGCACCCTCAACGCCATCGGCAAGTGCATCAACGGCATCGCCAATGGTTGCATAGTGAGCATCGTCCGATGAGCCAATCACAAACTCACCCTTCAGACCCTCTCTCACACTGCGAGTGGCAGCTGCGGCGTCAATCTTCTCAGCTGCAATTTCTTCACCGCCAATGGTGAGCGATGCCAATTGCGCTGTTATGGCATTATCTTTTTGAGCATCGGCTGCCACATCCACGGCAAGCCAGAAATAATAGTCGCCGTCGCTGCTTAGGTTCATCGCTTCAACCGGAACGAGCGTCACTTCGCCATCACTTGGCTCAGCCGAGGCAAGCAACTGTCCGTTGCCAAAGTTATCAGCCGAAGCCGTATAGAACAGTTTTGCCATAGCCACATCACCCTCGTTATCGGTGCCATTGAGCGAGAATTTAAACGAATCAACCGTCAAAGGATTCTTGTCGCCGGCTACGTTGACTTTCACTTTCAGCAACTCGGCATTAGTTGAGCCGCGCACTATTCCGCTCTTGCTTGTTGCCGCGGCCGATGTCACAGCTGTCACCTCATAGTTTTCGCGCTGATGCAGCCCAATCTCAACCTCAAAGCCCGCTGTTAACGTAGCATAAGATGTGGTGACAAAACGCACCGTTATTGACCCATCGGCAGCCTTCGACACTAAGTTAACCGGTCCTGTTGTGCCGCTGAAATAAGTGGATGTGCCAAGCAGATTATCAGAATTAACTTCACGGCCGCTATACAGATAGAACTTACCTGTTCCGGTGGCAAACTGTATTGAGTTGATGCTAACAATTGCATCTTCCTTGCCGGGAACAAATGTAACCGTGCCATCAAAGCTATTTGAGAAGTTGCCATCGGGGCCGCCATCATCATAGAGCAGCAGCGAACGGGTCACCGTGACCACTCCGTTATCGCCGTTTGCCAAAATCATTTGGTTCTTCACCGTGTACTCGCCTTCGGGGTCGCCCTCGGCAATGTTCACGGTTTCTCCATCGGCTGTGGTGAGCGACACAATTTTTGCATCAATTGTGGCATCGCTCTCTGCTTCGGTGTCAACATCAGCCACCACCCACAAATAGTGATGCTCGTTGCTGAGATTGAGTGCACCCTCAATGAGAATATCGCCATCGCTCAACTCAGTGACGCTGCCAAACAAAGTGACAGCATTGGCAAAATCGGCATCTTCGCCCGAGCTCAACACATCAACCTTGCTGATGCTTGCCTGAGTGCCTTTCAGATTCAAAGTCACACCAGTAAGCTCTTTTGTGGTGAGTGTTCCCTCGGTAGCTACGTCGATGCGCAACAGCTGAACCGCCTTGCTACCGGGTGTTACGTTGCCATTGCCAGCCTGACTAACCGACACGTTGGTTATGGTCATGTCATGGTCAACAAAAGGCTTAACGGTGGCATTCCAGCCCGTACCGGCATAATAGCTTGTTTCAGTGTTGGGATTAAACTTCACAGTGAGCGAGCCGTCGTCAGCCGTTGAATAGAGCTTCTTGCCGGGGCCTGTTGTTGCCTCGTCCGACGAGCTGAGTTTCCACAACAGATTGCTGCTGTCAGTCCCTGTTCCGCTATATACCTCAAACACTGCCTTAACTCCGTAGCTCGACGATGAGTAATATACATCAAAGTCGTTAAACTCAATCACCGCCTTGGCGTTGGCATCGGCAGGAGTGAATGTCACCACGTAATTGGCCATCTCATATTCATATTTCGATGGCGTTATTGAGCTTTTTGTATCGGTGAAAGTCCATGTATCATAAATGGTGTGGCTGTGAGAGCCCATCACGGCGCGGCACACGTTTTCAACCACGCGGCTGGCATTCACTGCCTCGGCAGGAGCGTTATTCACATCGCCAACAGTAACGCCGTCAAACGTCAAGCCAAGCACTTGTGCATTAAGAGCACTCTCGGCAACGTCAATTGCCACAGCAAAATAGTTATTGCCCTCGGCAATCAGTTGTTCGCCGGTAACGCTCACCTTGTCGCCTGAAACCGTTGCTTCGCCAAACAAATTGGATGTTGAGAAAGTGACATTCTCACCAAGATAATACACCTTGACGCTCTTCATCGCCAAAGCGCCCTCGGTCACACCCAAGTCAATGGCACTCACGTTCAGCGGATTCAGCTGATTATCGGCATAGACATTCACAATCACAAACGGTGCGTCGGTTTGTCCGGCACACACGGTCGATTCACTTGCCACAGTGCCAGTTACCGACTTCAGCGTCATATCGCCTGGCACGAATTGCGACACGGTAGCCTCCCACCCTTCGGCAGGCACACCTGTGACGCTCGTAAGTGTCACCGTGAGCGAACCATCGTCGGCTGTTGATTTCACTATCTTGCTGCTCTCGCTAAGCAGAGTGTACAGCAAATTAGCCTCGTCGGCTTCACGGCCGTTATATATCTTCAGCACATCGTTCTTGCCAATGGTTGATGTGTTAAATATTGCCAGTTTGGTGAAGTCAATCTTCACCTTGCTGCCCTCAGTGGCAGGCACAAAGGTGACTTGACCCACAAAATCGAGCGCTATCTTGCCGGTTTTGCCGCCGTCGTCATAGAACTCGGCATCGTCGCCAATGATGAACGTGGTGGCATTGGCTGGCATCAATATCACATTGTCAACTGTCACACCCTCGCCTTGCAACGTGGTTGGGGTGCGTTCTTCGTCATTCACCGTCACCACACCAATTGTTGGCGACGGGATGGTGCCGGCAGCATCAGGCAGCACATCGGCAACCACAATAAAATCGTTTGATTTTGGTTTCAGAGTGATGTTCTCAACGCGGAGCTCATCGCCTGCTTCTGCTGCCGTGGCGAGCAGATTATCATCAGAAACCGAACCTCGGTAAAGGCGCACGTTGCTCACCTGAGTGCTTTCGGCGAGAGCAGAGCAATCAATGCTCAGTTCGTTGAGCGTCAAGGCATTGTTGCCACCATCGGTCACTACACTGACCCCAAAGATGGTTTGGTCCTTGCTGCCACGAGTCACATTGGCAAGGCCGCTCATCACCGTGGTGCCCACATATTCCATATCTTTGGCAGAAACAGCCATTATAGTGGCCTTCCAACCAGTTCCGGAGCCCGACCCTTTACAATGATAAAGGACCGACAACTGGCCCGAAACAGCCGTATAGCTTTGCCCAGCAGTGCTTCCGCTCAGCTCTGCCAAATAGTCTGATTTCACAACGCCGGAGAAGTAATCTGTAAACTCGGCATCTCCATCATAAATGTAAAGCTTTGCCACTCCACCCAAATCAAGTTCCTCAAAGGTTATCACCAATTGGTCGCCTTCATTGGCAGGCACAAAACGCACATAGCCGGCATAGTAGCCCTTGGTGTTGCCGGTGGGGCCACCCATGTCGTAGAATGTGATTGTCCCATCCACAACCTTTTCTGCAATAAACCCGTCGCTGGAGGGCATTGTGTAGTCGTCGGCATGCACGGCAAACGCAATGCACAGCAATGCTAACGACGTAAACAAATGTAGAAATCTTTTCATCTTTTTGTTAATTAATCAGTTAATAAAAATCACATATCCAAAATACCTTTTTGCATATCCGGCTGATTTTTTAAGAACTGACTTTTGCCCACTTGCACATCATGGCACATAGCGCGTAATGGTGCAACAGCACCCACACCACAACAGTGCGTGCAAAGGCAACAAAAAGCCTGTAACAAAATCTTCTTTTCCCAACTCGGTGAAAAAATTTTGCGAGATAACGAAAAAAAGAAATTGCAGAATAGCAGCCCCAATCCTCGAGGGCAAAAGCAGTTCCTAATGATTTGGCAGGTCTTCTGACTTTGCTCGGCCTGTGTGATTCGGTTACCTTCCCGTTGCCTTTACAGACAGGCAACAGTGGCATTTCCATGCCGAATCAGGCTTAATGTTGATGAGCATTACAGCAGCGGGTCTGTTCGGGATTTTCACCCGATTCCCTTTTCAGCCAACAGACGATGGTTTCATTCTGTCAGCCACCAAACATTTCCATTTCTGCGAGCAAAGATAACGTGTTTTTTTTGATTTTCAAGTAACATCAACAAAAAATCTTGAAACGCCTCTCTACGCACCAAGCATCAGCAAGCTGCCTATGCGCACAAAATAGGGGCTGAAATCCCTGATAGAAACGAGATTTCAGCCCTTGTCTGAGGTGCTACGGCGCGAGCCAATTACGGCTGCCCAGCACGTTTATCTTTTTTGCGGCAATTACTTCTTGGCGGCTGCCGTTTGCAGCTCAACCACATAGTCGTAGCCTTGTGGCACTTCGGGGAGGTTCAGCACTACGCCCTCAGCTGTTTTGGTCACCTTCACAGCCTCGCCTTTGGGGAATGTGGTGGCTTTGAGCACGCGGCATTGCAAAGGCAAATACAGCTCCTTGCTGTTGTAGTTAAGAATATGCACAAACAGCTTGTCGCCACGGCGCGTGGTAGCACCCCACTGCTGCACTGGCACGTCGCCGGCCTCGGTGGCACGAATGGTGGTGGCATAAGTGTTCATCCACTCGCCCATTTCCTTGAGGCGTTCAACGGCTATGGCAGGCAACTCGCCATTGGGTTGCGGGCCAATGTTCATGAGCAGATTGGCTCCTTTGCCGGCAGTGTTCACCAGATAATGAACCAGTTGCTTGGTTGTTTTGTAGTTTTGGTCTTGTATCTTATATCCCCACATGCCATTCATGGTTTCACAAGTTTCAAGCGGCAAGCGGCTCACCTCGGCAGCTTTGTCAACAAATCCGGCAGTGTTTTCGCCGGGCAGGTCACGCTCAAAAATCTGAATATCCTCGCCGGGATTGGGCGACATGTGATGGTTGTTGCCCACCAAGCAAGCCGGCTGCAAACGGTGAATCAGGGCATATTGCTCATCAAGCTCCCAATCGAACGGTGTGGCATCAGAGTCGTGGTCCCACCAGCCGTCAAACCAGATAGCACCCACCTTGCCATAGCGAGTGAGCAACTCGGTGAGCTGTTCATTCATAAACTTATAGTAGCTCGGCCAATTGGCATTTTCGGGATTCTTGCCGCAGCGAGTGCCGGTGCGCCCCATTGGATAGTCCTCACGGGCCCAGTCGAGATGGCTGTAATAGAAGTGAAGGCGTACGCCTTGGCGGGCACATTCCTCAGCAAGCTCGGAAATGATGTCACGCTTAAACGGTGTGGCGTCAACAATGTTATAGTCCCATTGGTTGGTGTGCCACATTGAGAAGCCCTCGTGATGGCGCGTGGTGATGGTGATGTAGCCAGCCCCCGAGGCTTTGATGGCAGCCACCCATTCCTTGGCGTTGAATCGTGAAGGGCAAAAGCCCGATGCCGCCTTGCTGTATTCGGCAAACGGAATCCCGGCGTTTTGCATATACCATTCGCCTTGGGCAAACATTGAGTATAAACCCCAATGCAGGAATATACCAAATCGCATATCGGAGAACTCCTTGCGCGACTGCAAATTCTCGGCCGTGGGCGTGTAGCCGCTTTCAGCCTTTGCCCATCCCACTGTAATCATTGCCAATAGCAGCAATGCGGTGATTTTTCTTGTCATAGTTTCTTTGATTATTTTTTAGTGTTAATAGTTTTCTGGTGTCACGGGGCTTGCTCACCCTTTATTTGAGCATTACACACCAAAATTAGCAAATTCCCGTGGCAATTGCCCTATTATTTTCACAAATTATTTATTAAGTGTGCCGTAGTGGTGCCGTTTTTGCACAAAAAGCATAAAAAAAAGGTTCAGTTGACGGCAAACAATTGGCGGGCGCAAAGCACACTCAGTGTGCATCACGCCCGCAGCAATAATTATATTATTCTTGCCACCACAATCCCTGTCATGGGCAAGTGCTAATCATCAGAATCTCTTTCAATCATCACTTTCACTCATCGCTTCCATCATGTGCAAAAGCAGGTTCATGAAATCGTAATAGAGGACCAATGCCCCAGTAAGCACCACCCTGTCAATCTCATTGCCTTCAGCCACCGCCTTTGTAACTTCTTTCTTAATCATTTGAGTGTCTTTCACTGTGTAAGCAATAAATACGGTCACACCAACGAAGGTAATGAGCCAATCTAAGAAGTCGCTGCCTATCACTATATTCACCACCATGAGAACAATTAATGCCACAAGCGGTATCAGCAGAAGCGTTCCAAATCGGGTGAGGTCAATTTTTGTTATATAACCTATAAGACTCATTATGCCAAACACAACTGCCGTGATGAAGAAAACCCTTGAAAACGATGTCACCGATAACATAAACATCATCGACGAAAGTAAAACACCTACTATTGCGGCATGTATGTAAAACCACATATCAGCAAGCACAATATCATCAAGGCCCAAATATTTTTCAACCCTATTCAAAGAATACGCTTGAACACACACAACTGCAATCATTCCAAAGAAGTTTCCGAGAATGTGCCCAACGGCATCAAATTTCGAAGCAACAAAAGTTGCAATTACTGCCGATATTAGCATGGCAATAAACATCTTTGAATACACACGTTGCATAGCTTTAACAACAGCAGAATCGCTTTGTTGCTTCACCTGACAAATTTCATAATATTCATCCATATTTCCCTCTTTATTTAAGTTAACACTATACATATAGTGTTATTTATTCATCCTATCCTTTACTAAATATTATGCAAAAATTATGCCATTTTGCATATAGGAAGCTTCTATTTTTGCCATCTGTTTTTAGGCGATATTCTCCATGCCTTAAAGCCATTTCAGGGCACAAAAACACAGCGGGTGCAATGCACTTTCACATGCATCACACCCGCTGTTGCAGTTATACTGTATTCATGCCCACAAGCCGCTGTGGCTCACATGGGGCACTATTCAAGCATCAATCACGTCCGCCAAAAAAGCGCAGCAAATACAAGAACAAGTTCACAAAGTCAAGATACAGACTCAAAGCGCCAATAGTTGCCAATTTTTCAGCAGTTTCGCCATCGGGTGCCAAAAGTGCAGCATGCTTGATTTTTTGAGTATCCCAAGCAGTGAGGCCAATGAAGACGGCCACACCAAGGAAGCTAATGAGCCAACCTAATCCGCTGCTGCCCAGGAAAATGTTAACCACCGTAAGCACAATCAAACCAATGAACGCCATAACTATTATAGAGCCAAAGTTAGAAAGGTCGTTAGTGGTGAAATATCCGTAGATGCTCATTGCGGCAAACACACCTGCTGTGATGAAAAAGGTGCTTGTAACCGAAGTGGCTGTATATACCAGTAACACCGATGATAGCACCACGCCGGTGAGAATACTATATAGGAAAAAGAGCAAATTGGCAGTGAAAACGTTCAGCCTGTCCAATTTTCCTGACAAAATCAGTACCACGACAACCTGCGAAATCAGCAAGCCAATAGTAACCATGCTGTTTCCATAAATAAGCTGCAACATGGTTGAGCTCGACGACACATAAAGTGCTGTGGCAGCTGTCACAAGCATTGCCCACAACATCTTCACATACATGCGGCGTATAACACTGGTAACAAGCGATTTGCGTTGTGATGCAACTTGTTCAAAATCATAAAATTCGTTCATTTTTCTCAGTTTTTAAGTTAAACACTAATATATATATTTCATACTATATGCAATAATACCACACAATAATTGTGCCAAAAACATCACATGCGCTGTGGCACTTCAATGCCAAGCAGACTCACGCCACGGCGAGCAATCTCGGCAACCTGACGCGACAATGCCAAGCGGAATGCGCGCACCTGCTCGTTGGCCTCGCCAAGGATGGTGTAGTCGTGATAATATTGGTTATACTCCTTCACCAGTTCATACACATAGTTGGCAATCAACGCCGGGCTGTAGGTGCGACCGGCTTCGGCCACAGTCGATGGGAAATCGGCAAGACGCTGTATCAACGCCACCTCTTTCTCGTTTGGCTCAACGCCGCTGATGTCGGCGCTCAAGTCGGCAGCAGCAGCCTTGCGCAGCAGCGACTGTATGCGTGCATAGGTGTATTGGATAAACGGACCGGTGTTGCCGTTGAAGTCAATTGATTCGCTTGGGTTGAACATCATGTTTTTGCGGGGGTCAACCTTCAGCAAGAAATACTTCAATGCGCCCAAGCCCACCACGCGGGCAATCTCGTTTTTCTCTTCTTCCGAGAAATCGCTCACCTTGCCTTTAGCGGCATTTTCCTGCTCGCGGGCTTCAATGGTGTCTTTGGCTTGCCTAATCATCTCGTCCATCAGGTCGTCAGCGTCAACCACGGTGCCTTCGCGGCTCTTCATCTTGCCTTCTGGCAATTCCACCATGCCGTAAGAGAAGTGCACAAGGTCCTTGCCCCACTTAAAGCCAAGCTTATCGAGCAAGAGCGAGAGCACTTGGAAGTGATAGTTTTGCTCATTACCCACCACATAAATCATCTTGTCGATGGGGTAATCCTGATAACGCAACTTGGCAGTGCCAATGTCCTGAGTCATATACACCGAGGTGCCGTCGCTACGCAACAAGAGCTTGTGGTCGAGCCCGTCGGCTGTCAGGTCGGCCCACACCGAGTTATCTTCACGGCGATACATGATGCCCTTTTCCAGACCCTCAAGCACTTTCTCCTTACCCTCAAGGTAGGTGTTGCTCTCGTAGTAGATTTTATCAAAGTCAACGCCAAGACGCTTATATGTTTCGTCGAAACCGGCATAAACCCACGAGTTCATCATTTCCCAAGTGGCGCGCACCTCTTTGTCGCCTGCCTCCCACTTCTTGAGCATCTCGCGAGCCTCGCGCATCAACGACGACTTAGCTTTGGCAGCTTCCTTGCGTGCTTCAGCAGTCTTCTCGTCATCCTCTGCCACAATGGCATTTACCTCGGCATCGGTGGCAAGTATTTGATTCACCTCTTCTCTGAAATGCTTGTCAAAGAGCACATAGAAGTCGCCAATCAAGTGGTCGCCCTTCTTGCCGGCCTTCTCAGGAGTGATGCCGTTGCCCCACTTTTGCCATGCAAGCATCGACTTGCAGATGTGTATGCCACGGTCGTTCACTATATTGGTTTTCACCACCTTATATCCGTTGGCTGTCATAATCCTTGAGAGGCTGTAACCAAGCAGGTTGTTACGCACATGGCCCAAGTGCAACGGCTTGTTGGTGTTAGGCGACGAATATTCAATCATCACCAATTGGCTATCGGGGGTTTCTTGCACAAAGCCGTATTGCGGCTCGCTGGCAATGTGGCTCAACACCGATGCCCAAAACGATGGTTTGATGACAATATTAAGAAATCCTTTTATCACATTAAAGCGTTCAACAGCCTCGCAATGTTCCACAAGATAGTCACCTATCTCTTGTGCTGTTTGCTCAGGGCCTTTGCGCGATGCCTTGAGAAATGGGAACACCACTACCGTGAGATTGCCCTCAAATTCCTTCTTTGTGGTTTGCAATGTCACTTTTTCGGCCGGAAATTCCAGTCCATACAAAGCCTTCACAGCATCTACTGTGGCTTGCATAAGTATGTTATCTATCGACATAATCTTTATTTAATTGTGTTTTATTAAGTTATTGTGGTGCAAAGATAGTCATTTTTTTTCACCTATACACTACCGCACGCCATCTGAGGCTATGCACGCCAGTCATTTTCATCGCCCCGTAGTGTTTTTGCCTCTCTTGCACGGCACATTCGGCGTTATTGCCCTTTTGCTTTGTCAGTCACGTTGATGATGATATCTTCCTCGGGATACCAAACATAACCCTCATCAACATTGATTCCGCAATTGCCCAAATCACTCATATATCCCAGCACCTGTTTACAATACTTGGAGTCGTGGCTGTGGTCGCTGCCAAACTTGTAATCAATCACCAAAACCTTTCCTTCGGGGGTGATGATGATGCGGTCAGGACGTGTGTCGCCCATGCCGGCGCCGTTTAAGATGGTGCGTTCGTTGAGCACACGGTTTTTATCGTCGAACCACTGCGAAGTGACCGGGTGAGCAAGCACATGCTCAACAAGCGCCTCCACATGCTCATAGTTGTCGCGGATGAGTCCGCGGCGACGAGCGGTGCGCAACACGCGGTCCTTGTGGCTGCGGCATTTGAGCTGCGAAAAGAGACGGTGCATGCGAATACCGTTTTCTTGCATGGCAGTCCCCGACTCGGGCACCACCACTGCCACTTTTCGCTGCGACGATGTGAAATTGGGCACCGCTTTCGGCAACGCACTGTCATCATCGGCTGGGGCATCACCAGAAGTTTGGCTCATAGGCTCAGCCTCAGGGCTTGCCTTCGCAACATATTTCTGGCCAAGGTCGCCCACTTCATAGTGCACAATGTCGTTTTCCTCGATGCGGCATGTGACTGCTGTTGCTATGGCGGTGTCAACGCCCGTGCTTTGTGCAAATTGTGCGTTTAGCTCTTGGGCATACGGCTCGTTCATTTTGCCGCACAGCTCAGTGAGCAGTGAAGCCAAGGTGGCATTATAATTGTCGTCGGCAGGCGGAGTGTTCTTTGCAAAAATGTGCATCTCGTTCACTGCGCGAGTGAATGCCACATAGGTCTTATTGAGAATGTCAATTATGCTCTCTTGCTCTTCGCGGTTGCAACGCTGGGCAAGGCCGTCAATATTGCGCGCCGTGGCGTTGCTGATGGGCAGAATGGGCGGAATCACATTCTCAAGAATATCATTAAACGCCGCTGACTTCTGCATATCTTCTTTAAAAAACCACACTTCCGTCACCTTGCACATCTTCCAATCGGCAAACGGAATGATGACGCACGGAAACTCAAGTCCTTTTGACTTATGCACCGTCATCACGGTCACGGCATCTTTGCCACCGGGCGACATCACCGACAACGAGGTCTGGCTATCCCACCAGCGCAGGAAGTTGTGTACCGTGGCATTGTTGCCCTCGCTGAAGTCAATCACATAGTCCATGAGCGACATCAAGAATGCTTTTTCGGTGCGACGGTTCTCCTCAGGCACCACGTGGCATATCACGCTTTCAACAATGGTTACAAGGTCAAAAAGCTCCGATGGGTCAGAAATCAGCTGATTGAACACACTCAGATACTCCTGGCTATAACCCGAGCCGCTGCCCTTTTCGGCATTAAACTGAGCCTCTTGCTCTGCATCGTTCACAAAGGCTTGTTTCAGCATCTCGCCCATTTTCTCGGCATCGGCTTCCTTGCGTTTGCTTGCGAGAATCTCAAAATGACGCAACACGCGCTTAGCACGCTCCTCTCGCTCTCGAGCACGCCTTACGCCCTCGTTAGTGCTTTCGGTGAGGTTCACCGAGTCGAAATAGCGCAAATAGCTTATCACCAACCTCACGGCAGGCGACTTGCTCAGATACATCGATTCGGCCGAAACCACATCGATACATTCCTCGGGACTAACCGTGCGGTTATATTCAAGAAGTTGGCTAATCACCTCGGCGCCTTCTTTGTTGCGGTCAACCAATATGGCAATGTCCTGCATACGGTATCCGCGCCCCATAAGGTCTTTTATCAACCCGGGCAACTGATGTAACACATATTTATCGGGGGCCATCTCAACGCTTTCCTCGCCTACGTTGACAACAATTTTTGAGGGCAACAGATTCACGCTCACGGCTCCGCTGTTGCACTGTTTCTTGCTGCCCACCGTTTGCAACAAGCTTGAATAGGTGTCGTTGGCTTGAAGTTTGTCAACAATCAGCGAAAACAATGTGTTGTTGAAGTTAATCACATTCACGGTGCTACGCCAGTTCACCAGTTTGCTGCGGTCAATAAACACACTGCCAGAAAAGTCCTTGTCAACCTGTTGCTGCAACAGCATGGGGTCGGAGCTGCGAAAACGGTATATGCACTGCTTCTCGTCGCCAATTATCAAGTTCTCGTTGCCCACGCTCACACTGTCGGCAAGCAAAGGTAACATGTTGCGATATTGCATGTTCGACGTGTCTTGGAACTCATCAATCAGAAAATGGTTTATCCATGTGCCTATGCGCTCATACATAAAGAGCACATTACCATCAAGCATCACATCGCCAAGCATCTGATTGGTGTTTGATAGCAGCACTGTGTTGTTGCTGCGCAAAAATTCTTCAAGCTCAATATTGATAAGTCCCAACAAGCCAAACACATACACCTTTGAAAGTATCTCACCATAGAGATTCCGTTTCGCCTCCACCTCAAAGGCTTCTTTCACAAGGTCTTGCATTTCGTTGAACTGCCGGTCATAACTTCCATTCTTTGCACGTGCAGTCCACTCTTTGTCCTTCTTTTTCCACGCAACAATTTCATTAGCTGTCTTGGCAAGAAAAGCATCAACATCTTTTTTCTTCAGCGCTTCGCCAGCAAACCATTTCACAAGAAACGAAAGTCCGCTTTTGCTATATAGTAGCTCGCGTGGCACATCGGCATTTAGGAGCACCTCATTGAAGCGTGCCTCAAACCCAGGGATGGGCTTACTGCACTCGTTGAACAACGAGAGGATTTCATCGCGAAACTGCTGAACACGCGGCTTGACAAGCCCTTTCACCACATCATCGAGGTAAGCCACCACCTCATTTTTCTTGTTCTGGAAAAACTCCTTGTCGATGTTTTCGGCAATATCCAAGAGTTCGTTGGTTCTGAAAAAATCCCACCTTTTCTTTTCAATGGTAAGTTTGTAATGCATCATGTCGGCAAGCCAACGGTGCAGCAGTTTTTTGCTGCCGTCGTTTATGCTCACCTCAGTGAGCAGATTGTTCACCGCCATGTTGATGGCATATTTTTCGTCGATGGCAACGGCATAATCATAGTCCTGGTCGAGCTCATAAGCAAAAGCCCTAAGCACCGTCTGGAAAAACGAGTCGATGGTGCACACATTGAATGAGGTGTAGCCAAACAGCAACTCCTGCAAAGCAGTGCCGGCAGCATCACACAGCTGTTGGCGAGTGGTTTTAAATTCCTCAACCATTTTGTCAACAAAGTCGCCCTCGCCATGCATCATCAGGTGAAGCTCTTTCACAATGCGCTGCTTCATCTCGTCGGTGGCTTTGTTGGTGAACGTCACGGCAAGTATATGCTCGTGATATTCGCTCCTGTTCTTAGCCAATGAGAAAGAGCCGTCGGCCTGGTTCTTTTTGCCCAACAGCAGTTTTATGTATTCATAGGTGAGCTGATAGGTTTTACCTGAACCTGCCGCAGCTTTTATCACCTGCAAAGGCATCATTTTAGCGTTGTTATCCATACTGTTTCTTTGTTATGATATCAATATTTTTTATGACAATTCTCACGTTAGTAATTCGTTTCAAATATTCTGTGACTCAACATCTTGCCACCGTTTGTTATGCATAATCTCGGCATCATCGCCAACAAAAGCTTTGCCGGCAACGGTGTCGCCATTAAGCCAATAGCAAAACCATGCAGTCATGTAAGCATCGCCTTCTGTCAAGATTTCTCCGTGGTCTTTTCCTGTGCGACGGGCCATCACTCCGGGGGTGCCCTTCTGCATCTCTGACATATTGAAGCGCAACGATGCCAACGGCGCAATTGTTTCATCGTCCCACTTGCCGGTGCCGGCAGTGAACAGCGATGGCACACCAAGCTTTTTGGGGAAATAATTCCACTTCAACCCTTGAGCCAACAGAATATGGGTGCAACTTGCAAGATAAGCGGCATCATAGCACTTTCCGTTGCTGAACTCAGTGATGGCATTATACACCGCCACGCCGCCCTGCGAGTGACCTGCTATGCCGGTCTTTCCGGTGTTGATTTTTCCTTTGAAGATGCTTGTGGCATCGGTGTTTTGCGCAAGAATGAAATCAAGAGTCATCGACGACGATTTGCCGCTCCACGATTCAGGGTCCTCGTTGCCTGCCACTATAAAGCCCCACGATGCCAGATGCTCAAATATCTTAGCGTAACGCGAGGCTGGCACGCCAGTGCCATTTGCCATAATCACAAGCGGATAAGTGCGAGCCGACGTTGCCACATCGGCAGGGTAATATATCAAATATTGCTTATATTTAGGTTCGGGACAACTCATCTCAACGCTTGCCACCTGATATGGACCCATTGCTGCATATTTGGTTTCGATAGCTGCCTCCGACTTCAGTCCGTCCATATAGTTATCAGCAACCACCGACCTTGAATTGCATGTGGCAACCAGCAAACAGCCCGCAACCGCGGCAACCACCACTATGCCCCACTTCAATGCACGTTTCATAAGTTGTTATCCTTTTATTGTTATATAATTCTCGCTTTCAAGCCTTTAGCTTTAAGGAAAGCCAACACCTTGTCGCGCTTGTCGCCTTGCAGAAGCACCTCGCCACAACGTGCCGAGCCGCCCACGCCGCAATGCGCCTTTAGTTCGCGCGCCAGCTGCTGCAAAGCGTCGTCGTCGCACTGCAAATCAGTAACCAGCGTCACCACCTTGCCCTTGCGCCCGTGTTTATCAAGCACGATGTTCACCCAGGCTTTGCCCTGCTGCTGTGCCACCGAGGCAGGTTGCTCAACCACAGGCTCCTCGGCTGCCTTTTCGGCTTCAAGCTGCTCAAGTTCAGCACCAAACGCAGCGCCAAGTTTTTCTCTCCAATCTTCCATTGAAAAAACGCTTAATTGTTCAGTATTCTTTTATTTGCGAATTTACAAAATTCCCACCAATTATCACCGTTTGGCATCACATATTTTTCACCGAGATTCACTATATTTGCAACAAACAATAAAACATTAACAGCTTAGCCATGTCATATAGCAAACCGCACCACATTTTGTTATTTATATTATTTGCTTTAGTAGCATCTATGGCAAAGGCTCAGCTTCCACACGATTTTCGGTCGGAGCAGGTGTTGCTATGTCCCGAGCAATTTATATGCCAATCGGGCGACACCCTGCAACTGCAAGGCATTGTAACATGCAATTCAGCAGCCGATTTCAAACCTTACAGCCGATACGTCAACATCGAATTTGCCACTCGCGACTCGGTGCTTACGCGCATCGAAGCCGAATTGGATTCACTGGGACGATTTTCAACAGTGTTGCCAATCGACATTGATGTTAAAGACGGCTCATATTTTCTGCGGGCTTACACCGAACTGATGCGAAGCTTTTCACCCCTGAACTTTGCATTTCGCCCAATCACAATTTTCACTGACGGCAGCACCATTTCCGACGATAACAATCACGAGGTTTTCTGCAAAATTTTGCCTTGGGGCGGCTCGTTGGCAAGCGGCACAGTGCAACATATCACCGTAAGGCTATGCAATTCGGCTGGCAAAGCTGTGACAGGCAAGCCGGTGAAGCTTGTCAACGCAGCTGGCAATGCCATCGAGCAGGCAAACACCTCGTCAAACGGCATGGCTACGTTCTCTTTTGTTCCGCAACGAGCCGAGACCTATTCGTTGCTTAATGTGCTGTCGCAATGCTCTGCCATCAACCCTGGCGACATATCCTGTCAACTTTCTGCTCCCGAAACCGCTTCGGTGGGCGACACTATCACATTCAACATCAGTCACCTGCCCGACGATGCAGTAACCATTGCTCGGTTAATGCCCAAGCCAACAACGCCTATTGCCGAAGCTTTCTCCGAGCTCACGCTTGCCAGCCAATTGTCGTCGCCTATCCCATTGCCGACACTTGGCACTGGCGACAACTCGCTCACCAACGACATTGCCGCTTGGCTGGGCACTGCATCTTTCTCGCGCTTCGTGCTCCGCGACGCAATCCGGCTCGACTCTGCCATCTACACCCATCTGCCAAAAATGCAAATGAACGTCAATGGCATTGCTTCGCAAAAATCAGGGTTAAGCCTAAAAGACGGTTCGTTGGTGGTCTACAACACCGAAACAAACGCCGTTGCCGGCACTAAGTTCTCAAAAAACGGCAACTTTGATATTGTGCTCGACAATTTCTATGGCAACACCCGGTTCTATTTTCAGACTTTCGACATGAAAGCCGAACCCGTAAGAACTATTTTTCAATTCCCCGACAAGAACTATCCGGCAATGCTCATTCCGCAACATTTCATTTTCGATAGCCGCCAAGCAGCAATGCCGCATCACGCCAATGCATTGCAACTGCCCGAAATGACCGTGAAAGCAATAGTCAAGCAAACCAACAATCTTCCATCGACAGAAGTATATGGCACCCGGTATAAGAGTCGCGAGGAGATTGAGCGCCACAACTACCTCACCTTGCGCGAAGTGCTGAAAAAGATTCCCGGAATAATTGTTACCAAGGAAGGCATTCGCACGACCCGAGGCGCTTCAACACTGTATGACGACCCTTACGTCACATTGATGATAGACAACACTCTATTCTCTGGAGGAGCCGATTTTGAAGCTTTGCTCGAAATGCCAACATCCGAAATAGAATCGGTGGAATATATGCAACCTTGGAAAGCTTTATCCTACACTTGGCGAGCTATTTGCGGATTGGTTTTAGTGAAAACCCGTGACTCACATATCAAACCAAACGAAAGCCGGGGCTCTTTCATCACCTTGCAAGGACTTGCGCCAACGCTGCCTCAGCCGGCTTTGGTTGCCCGCTCTGCCTCGCAGCACACGCTGGTGGTTGACGTGATTTCAAAAGAAGGCATTTGCACTCTAATCAAGATATTAACATAAACCCATAAGCAACCATGAATTTACAATCATTATTCAAACAACTTTTTTGCGGCGTATGCATCATCACCACGCTATGCGCTTGCAGCCGCTCTAACTGGAAATTGGTGTGGCAGGACGATTTCAACGGCTCCGGAATCGACTACACGGTGTGGAGCCACACCGACCGCGGCAAAGCCGACTGGGCTAACACTCAATCGAAAGACCCACGCTGCTACGAGATGCGTGGCGGATGCTTGGTGCTGAAAGGCATTGTCAACGACAACCTTGATGCCGACACTGCACACTATCTCACCGGCGGCATTTGGACAAAGGGCAAACATGCTTTCGACTGCGGACGCATTGAGGTGCGCGCTCGCCTGCAAGGGGCTAAGGGCGCTTGGCCTGCCATTTGGCTGTTGCCGTTCGACACCGAAAACAACCGTTGGCCTAACGGCGGCGAAATCGACATTATGGAACGCCTCAACCACGACACCATCGCCTATCAAACCGTGCACAGTTATTATACGCTCAACCTGAAGCAGGACAATAATCCGCCTCACTACACCACCGCGCCCATCAAGCCCAACGACTTCAACGTCTATGGTGTTGACATCTTGCCCGACAGTCTGGTGTTTCACGTCAACGGCAAGCGCACTTTCGCCTATCCACGCATCAACACCGACAAGCCCGGGCAATTTCCTTTCCACATACCGCAATATCTGCTCATCGACATGCAATTAGGCGGTAGCTGGGTGGGGCCTGTTGACCCGGCGCAACTGCCTGTTGAGATGGAAATCGACTGGGTGAAGCACTATCAACTAAAGAAATAATAATATTTTTAACTCTAAACAACTAATTCATAACATTATGACTCGTTTCAAAACACTTATTGCACTCGTTGGTTTCGTGGCAATAACGCTTGCCACCAACGCCCAGCAAGCGCCCGTGCGTGTGTCGATTCTTGGCGACTCTTACAGCACCTTTGAGGGCTACATACCTGAGGGCAATGCAATATGGTATGGACCAGAGAAACCTTACAGCAGCAATCAGGGCAATGACGTGAGGCGCGTTTACGACACTTGGTGGTATCATCTCATCGACCGCCACGACCTGAAACTCGAAGTGAACGAATCGTGGTCAGGCTCAACCATTTGCACTACGGGCTATCGTGGCGAAGATGCTACCGAAAAGGCTTACATCACCCGAGCTGACCGCCTCGGGAAGCCCGATGTGATTTTGGTGTTTGGCGGCACAAACGATTCTTGGGCTGGTTCTCCGTGGGGCGATTATAAATACAGCGACTGGACCACCGACGACCTCAAACAGGTGCGCCCTGCCATGTGCTATCTGTTTCATCGTCTGAAAGAACTCTACCCCGATGCACTTATCTACAACATCGAAAACACCGAACTCAAAACAGAATACTACCAATCGTGCGAAGTGGTGTGCCGTCACTATGGCATAAAACGAATTTGTCTGCACCACATCAGCAAGCAATTCGGGCACCCGTCAATCGACGGCATGCGCGCAATCAGCGAGCAAGTGTGGCAAATGATTGGCGGACGCATCACCGCCGGGCAAGTGAAATAATGATGTCAGCAGTTTATCATAAATAACCCCGATTACAGCTATTTGTAACCGGGGTTATCTTCAATATAGTGCTTTTTATGCTCCTCTTTCTGTCACACGCTCTTCACCGGGTCGCAAGTGAGTTCCACGCCAAGGCGTTTGAAAATTTTGCGGTCAACCTCGCTGAGCAGCACCGTTGAGTGCACTTGGCAACCTTCAAGTTTAGGTAATTGTTCAAGGGCAAGGCGGCATTTCTCGTCGGTTATGCTGAGCATTGACAATGCTACCAGCACCTCGTCGGTGTGCAGGCGCGGATTGTGCCCATGCAAGAAATCAACCTTGGTGCGCTGAATAGGCTCAATCATCGATTGCGGAATGAGCTTCACTTCATGTGCAATGCCCGCCAGATGCTTGGTGGCATTGAGCAGCAAAGCGGCGCTTGGCCCTAACAAGCCGCTTGAGCGAGCTGTGATGATGGTGCCGTCAGGCAACTCAATGGCTGCCGAGGCAAGCCCGGTGAGCTCTTTGCGCTCACGAGCAGCCACCGTGGTGCGGCGGTATTCAGTGGTGAGACGAGCCTGCTGCATCAGCAAACCAATCTTTTTCACCTCGCTCTCGTTGTCGCCTCGCTCGGCAAGTCGGTTCAAGGCAGTGTAGTAGCGGCGAATTATCTCATCGCGAGCGGCATTGCAGCACACGTCCTCGTCGCTCATGCAAAAGCCTATCATGTTCACGCCCATATCGGTGGGCGATTTATACGGATTCTCGCCGTTGACACCCTCAAAGATAGCATTCAACACCGGGAATATTTCAATATCACGATTGTAGTTAATGGCGATTTTGCCGTAAGCCTCAAGGTGGAAGGGATCAATCATGTTCACATCGTTGAGGTCGGCAGTGGCAGCTTCATAAGCCACGTTCACAGGATGTTTTAGCGGAAGGTTCCACACCGGGAAAGTCTCAAACTTGGCATAGCCGGCTTTCACACCTCGCTTATGCTCATGATAGAGCTGACTGAGGCACACAGCCATCTTGCCGCTGCCAGGACCGGGGGCTGTCACCACCACCAAAGGGCGAGAGGTCTCGGCAAAGTCGTTGCGGCCAAAACCGTCGTCCGAATCAATCAGTTCCACGTTGTTAGGATAGCCATCGATGGTGTAGTGGTAGCACACCTTTATGCCCATGCGCTCCAAGCGGGCACGATAGGCATCGGCACTTTTCTGACCATTGTAATGGGTGATGACCACATAGGTGGTATAGAGTCCCACCTTCTCAAACTCGCCGCGAAGCCGCAGCACGTCTTCATCGTAGGTGATGCCCAAGTCGCCTCGCACCTTGTTTTTCTCAATGTCGAAGGCGCTAATCACAATTATCACCTCGGCACAATCGCTCAGCTGCATGAGCATGCGCAATTTGCTGTCGGGGTGAAAACCGGGCAACACACGACTGGCGTGATAGTCATCAAACAACTTACCTCCGAACTCGAGGTACAACTTGTCGCCGAACTGAGCTATGCGCTCTTTGATGTGTTCGGACTGAATCTTGAGATATTTCTCGTTGTCAAAACCGTTTCTCATAACGGATTGCAAATTTACAAATTCTTTTATTTGATTGCAAAAGTTTCAAAAAGTATTTAGCAAAATTTTTGCGGCGTTTTGGTGCCATGCAAATGCAGGTTGATGAGCCCTGTGCCATAGGCTCATTCATCGGCTGCAAGCGCAAGCACATAGTCATGCAACTGGGCATAAAACTTGTGATGCGACAGTGTTTGCGCATCGCCAATCACCACCACTTTCATGCGAGCGCGGGTGATTGCCACATTCATGCGGCGCAAGTCGCTCAAAAAGCCTATGCGCCCGTCGTCGTTGCTGCGCACAAGGCTTATGAACACCACATCACGCTCCTGACCCTGAAACCCATCGATGGTGTTCACCGTAAGCTCGCCGCGCAACGGGCGCAACACGGCACTGCCCTTCACCAAACGGCGCAACAGCTGCACCTGTGCCCTGTAAGGCGAAATCACCCCAAAATCAATGCGCTCGTCAATCACGCGCTGCACGCCAATGCGTTGCACATATTCCTGCAACCTGTCAATCACAAACTGGGCCTCGCCAACATTCATGCGGCTGCCGGCAGCTCCCACGCAATGCTCCTCAAAGGGCATTCCGGCAGTGTCAATCCACTCCATAGGGGTATCAAAGTCGAGTATGCCTCGCGCCTCAACATGCGGCGCAGCCTGCAACAAGCCGCCGTAGAACCATTTGCTCGGAAACTGCATGATGCATTTGTTCATGCGATACTGCATGGTGAGCAAGGTCACCGCTTGAGGCCAACGCTGCACCACCATTTCCATCATAGTGCGGCTCAATCCGCCACGCTCGGCATCAATGCACTTGATGGTGGGCGGCAGCTGCTGATGGTCGCCAGCCAACACCAAGCGCTGCGCCTTGCGCACCGCAATCCATGTGGCTGCCTCAAGCGCCTGACCAGCCTCATCAACAAACAGCGTTGAGAATTTTCGCCCGGTGAGCAACGAGCTGTTGCTGCCCACCAGCG
The DNA here is from genome assembly GCA_051871515.1 of Muribaculaceae bacterium. Lineage (GTDB taxonomy): Bacteria > Bacteroidota > Bacteroidia > Bacteroidales > Muribaculaceae > SFTJ01. Next base: position 36,770 of record JBJECY010000044.1, read on the forward strand.
TTGAGGCAATCACGCGCGCACCGTCAAACAGCTCCACGTTGATTTTCACTTCAAGTTCCTCTGCTCGCCGCCGCAAACGCCCTATGCGGCTTTGCACCGCACTGCTTTGAGCATGTTTGCGACCCTCGCCGCTCATTTGGCGTATGGTCTTGCGTATGCTCCACAACTCAGGATAATCGGGGTGCGCCTCATATTGGCGCTCATAGCAATAACCCAGCATGCGGTCGTTCACACGCGTGGGATTGCCAATGCGCAGCACACTCACGCCACGCTCCACCAATTTTTGGCTAATCCAGTCAACCGCCATATTCGATTGGGCACACACCAGCACCTGCGGCTCACGGTTGAGCGTTTCACAAATGGCTTCAACCAGCGTGGTGGTCTTGCCAGTGCCCGGAGGTCCGTGAACAATCATCACGTCGCGGCTGCACAGCATATTGTTCACCGCCACTTCCTGGCTGCGGTTGAGCCAAGGGAAACGCACCGGATAGATATCGCGAAAAGATGGCTCCACTTGTCCGCAAATCACGTCGCGCAGCTCAGCCAAACGGCTGTTGACCGCCTGCGACACATCGTTGAGTGCCTCAAACATGGCACGGTAAGTGGTCTCGTCGAGCGAAAGCTGCAATCCCACCCAGCGAGTGCCGCTCAAATCGGTGAGCGCCTCCACGCCGGGCAGCACCAGCTGCATGCGGTTGCCCTCAACATAGTTCACCGTGGCAACATATCGTTTATAGGTCACACTGCCATTCTCGTTCTGCTCAAAGATGCACACCTGACGCCCATACTCAAACTGATGTTCAATCTCGCTCTGCTCCTCAGGCCTATACACATCCACAACAAGCTGATTGAGCGAATTATATCCATTGCGCCCCACGCGCACAGGAAACCAGCACATGCCGCGAGCCACGTTGCGCTCCACGCCCAAACTCTCGCTCAGGCGCCTGTATTCTTCCTTCTCGTGCGCATATTCCATTTGAAGCAAGTTGCGTTGTTCCACAAAATGCCTCACCACAGCAGGGTTAATATCTCTATTGCTCATCTTTACTGCCTTCTCAGTTCTCCATATATTATGGATATGCAAAGATAGTAATTATGAGGAATTTTAACAACCTCGATTGCAAGCAGGTTTTTCACATCAATATCACTAAATATGCCCATCACATATCACAGTTTAACCACAAAAAAATAATGCCTTTTTTTTAAAAGGTATTATCATTAATTAGCGCCGAACACGTTCGCGGCTATTTCCTCGGCATAGGCGATACCAAAACGGCACATCAGTTGCAAGCACTCCTCAACTCCACGGCAGGCAGCAATTACCGACTGCAACATTATGGCCTTAAGAAACAACCCTTACCCTCTGCTGCATGGGCTTTTCAATACCTATTTCTGAAAAAACATTGCCAAAAGTAGCAGCAATTCAAAATATATTATTACATTTGCACAGACAAATAAATAACAATTCTAATCTAATAATAACAAAATTATGGCTTACGTAATTAATCCTGATTTATGTGTATCGTGCGGCACTTGTGCAGGTGCTTGCCCAGTTGAAGCAATCTCTGAAGGCGATGCTTCTTATGTAATCGACGCTGACACTTGCTTGAGCTGTGGCTCTTGCGCATCTGTTTGCCCAAGCGAAGCTATCGCTGAAGGCGAATAATCAAAAAACAGAAAACGCCTCATCAGCAAAGCCCATTCATCAGATGGCATAGCAAAGAGCTGTTCCCCCATTGCCCACTGCGGTGCCGGGAACAGCCCTTTTCTTTTAACCCAAAAGGGCCATTGGAGCTAAACATTCACCCTATGTAATGCCCCTGACGCGGAAAGGCGACCAACAATGCCAAACAACTCAGCATATCAACTACTACCACCCTCACCCAATGCAAAACAATTATATGCAGGAGCTTTACAGCTTTCTTGAGCAACTGCGACTCAACAATAATCGCCCTTGGTTTAACGAGCACAAGCCGCAATTCACTGCACTGCGCGAGCAATGGCTGGCACAGCTGCAACAGCTCATTACGCTCATGCAGAGCTACGACAGCAGCCTGCGCGGCTTGCAGGCAAAAGACTGCGCCTACCGCATCTACCGCGACACCCGTTTCTCGCCCGACAAGACACCTTATAAAACATTCTTCAGCGCAGTGATTGGCGCCAGCGGACGCAAATGCACGCAACCATGCTATTATTTGCACTTTGAACCGGGCGACTCGGGCATCTACGCCGGATTGTGGTGCCCCGAGCCCGACACGCTGCGGCGCATGCGCTCGCTCATTGACGCCTGCGGCAACGAGTTGCAACAAATAGTCATCGAGCCTCAAGTGGCTCAATACTTCAGCTTTGAGCCTATGCAAGAGCTTAAACGTGTGCCTGCGCCTTATGCGCAAAACCACCCATTAGCCCACCTGCTGCGAGCCAAAGACTACACTTTTGCCCACCATGTGAGCGACGACTTTTTCACCGCCGGAAACTGGGTTGAAGAGGCCGCACGCATCTTCAGCCACATCACACCGGCATTACAATTTCTCAACTACGCTATGCACGAACCTTGAAAAAACACCCCTTCCCGACCATTACACTGGCGTTTTAGCACAAAAATAAAACAAGTGTGCCAAAGGTTAATCTATTTAAAAATTCTTATCAACCACAAATAAATGATTAATTTTGTACACTACAAAAACAAAAATGTATATCTATGGCTAAAGTCAAAGGAGCAATAGTAGTAAATGAAGAGCGCTGCAAGGGATGCGGAATTTGCGTAGCCGCCTGCCCCTTTAAGGTGCTGGCTCTGCAACAAAGAGAAGTTAACAACAAAGGTTATCACTACGCCTATATGGAAACGCCCGAGCAATGCACTGGCTGCACCAGCTGCGCCACCGTGTGCCCCGACTCGTGCATTGAAGTCTATCGTGTTACTCTCCCCAACCCTGAGTGAGGTTCTTCATCAGGCACTAAGCACAATCAGCAATTGTGGCCGGCGCCGAATTTAGTTTTTAATCAAACCCATCCCCACAACTAAGACAGGACAGAAAAAATCAAAAAAACTATAAGTTTTTTCATAATAAATTACTTATGAACGACAAAGTGAAATTGATGAAGGGCAACGAGGCACTTGCCATGTCGGCCATCCGCTACGGATGCGACGGCTATTTTGGCTATCCCATCACGCCCCAATCAGAAGTGCTTGAAACACTCGAGGCTCAAATGCCATGGGAAACCACCGGCATGGTGGTGCTTCAAGCCGAAAGCGAAGTGGCGGCAATCAACATGGTGTATGGCGGCGCCGCCTGTGGCAAAGCCGTGTTCACATCATCGTCGAGCCCCGGCGTGAGCCTTATGCAAGAAGGCATCTCCTACATGGCAGCATCTGAGCTGCCTGCTCTCATAGTGAACGTGATGCGCGGTGGACCCGGACTGGGCACCATTCAGCCATCGCAATCCGACTATTTCCAAGCCACCAAAGGCGGCGGCCACGGCGACTATCACTGCATTGTGCTTGCTCCGGCAAGCGTGCAAGAGATGGCCGACTTTGTTTGGCTCGGCTGGGACCTGGCTTTTAAATACCGCACCCCAGCCATGATTCTTGCCGATGGCGTGATTGGACAAATGATGGAGAAGGTGATTCTGCCCGAGCAACGCCCACGACGCACCGAGGAGCAGATAAGGCAACAATGCCCTTGGGCACTCAACGGACGCGGCGGCCTTCGCCCGCAAAACATTGTCACATCGCTTGAGCTTGACTCTCACCGCATGGAGCACAACAACCTACGCTTTCAAAGCACCTACGCCACCATTCAGGCCAACGAGGTGAGAGTGGAAACCATCGATTGCCAAGACTGCGACTACCTGATTGTGGCTTTTGGCTCAATGGCTCGCGTGAGCATGAAGGTGAAGGAGATGGCACAAGAAAGAGGCGTGAAAGTGGGACTCGTGCGCCCCATCACCCTTTGGCCTTTCCCCTACAAAGAGATTGAACAAGCAGCCAAAAACGCCAAAGGCGTGCTGGTGGTTGAGCTCTCGGCAGGGCAAATGATTGAAGACGTGCAGCTTGCAGTGAAATGCAACATCCCAGTGGAGCACTACGGCAGGCTCGGCGGCATTGTGCCTACCCCGGAAGAAGTGCTCAACGCTTTATTCAACAAGTTTATCAAATAAGCCACATGCATTATGGATATTAACGATATAATTAAACCCGAAAACCTCGTATATCAAAAGCCAAAACTGCTAAAAGACGTGGCCATGCACTATTGCCCCGGCTGCGGCCACAGCACAGTGCACAAGATAATATGCGAAGTGATTGAAGAAATGGGCGCTGAAGACATCACCATTGGCGTGGCACCGGTGGGGTGCGCTGTGTTTGCCTACAACTACATCGACGTTGACATGATTGAAGCCGCCCACGGCCGTGCTCCGGCAGTGGCAACAGGCATCAAGCGCCTGCAACCCGATAAACTCGTCTTCACCTATCAAGGCGACGGCGACCTGGCTGCCATTGGCACCTGCGAGGCCATTCACGCTGCCAACCGCGGCGAGAACATCACCATAATATTTATCAACAACGCCATCTACGGCATGACCGGCGGACAAATGGCTCCAACCACCCTCCTTGGGCAAAAGACAGCCACCACGCCCTACGGCCGACGCGCTGACCTCAACGGCTACCCTCTCGCCATAAGCGAATTGGTGGCTCAGCTCGATGGCTCGTGCTACGTCACACGCCAAAGCGTTCACACTCCGGCTGCCGTGCACAAGGCAAAAGCCGCCATTCGCAAAGCTTTTGAAAACAGCATGGCAGGCAAAGGCACCTCACTGGTTGAGATTGTGAGCACGTGCAACTCGGGTTGGAAACTCTCGCCCGTTGACGCCAACAAATGGATGGTTGAAAACATGTTTAAGAAATACCCGTTGGGCGACCTCAAAAACCAATAAACACCTCATTATGAAAGAAGAAATTATCATAGCCGGCTTTGGCGGCCAAGGCGTGCTCTCAATGGGCAAGATACTGGCTTACGCCGCACTCATTGAAGACCGTGAAGTGACTTGGATGCCCAGCTACGGACCCGAGCAACGCGGCGGAACAGCCAACGTGACCGTAATATTGAGCGACTCGCGCATATCTTCGCCCATCCTCAACTCGTTTGACACCGCTGTGGTGCTCAATCAGCAGAGCCTCGACAAGTTTGAGGACGAAGTGAAACCCGGCGGCACGCTCATCTACGACGCCTACGGCATACACCGTCCACCGGTGCGAAAGGACATCAACGTGTTTTGCATCAACGCCATGGAAGAGTCGTTTAAGCTCAAAAACAGCAAAGTGTTTAACATGCTTGTGCTGGGCGCACTGCTCAAGATAAGACCGCTTGTCACCATCGACAGCGTTATCGCCGGGCTTAAAAAAGCCCTCCCCGAGCGTCTGCACCACCTGTTGCCTGCCAATCAGCAAGCACTTGAACAAGGCATGAAACTAATCAAATAAGAGCGCACCACAAGCCATTTTGCAACGCGCCACAAAAAGGTTAACACCACATTAAATATACGGGGTGAGAAATCAAGTTGAAATAACACAAATTTCTCACCCTGTTTTCTTAAAAACCACAATTCACCCCACCCAAACACGGCAAGCCCTCAACAATTCTTTGGCAATTTTAGCAGTGTTTGTGCCCGTTGTCGCTGCCGTGGGCAAGTGGTTGCCTTGGCTCATGGGCAAACGACAAATTGCATAACAAACACATAAAAATTACATCACACCACCCATAGCCGCAGGGCACCTTTATGGGCAATTTCACGGCAAAAAAATCAAAAGTGAAAAATATTACATATTTTAACGACATTTTCACCACTATTAACCGTGAAAACTAAAGGCGTTTTCAAAGTTTTCAGCTAACTTTGCACATTATTTCAATAGGTAACTGCATGGACTTGAAGAAACGCATTTTAATCACCACATTACAAATGATGATGCAAATGGGAGTGTCATCAATGACGATGGACGCCATAGCCCGTTCATGCGGCATCTCAAAGCGCACCCTCTATGAGCAATTCCCCGACAAGCTCACCCTGCTGAAAGAAGCCATGCAACACGACTTCAACAACAAGCAAGTGAAGCTTCAGAAGATATTCAACGAGTCGGGCAACCGCATAGAAGCGCTGCTGAGTGTTTACAGCGAGATACGCAAGCAAGTGAGCAACACCTCGTTTGCGCTGGTGAGCGACATCAAGCGCCTCTATCCTTCGCTCTACAGCGAATATGAGGCGGTGCAAAACCAAAACAACGCCTGCCTGGTTGACGTGCTCAACCAAGGTCGCGACGAGGGGTTGGTGCGCACCGATGTCAACATCGACATCACTGTGCAGCTTTTTGCAATGATTGTGCACAGCACTGAGCTATCGAACCTTGCTTACAGCAACGACATACCTCTGGTGCAGGTGCTCGACCAACTGTTTATCAACTTCATGCGCTCAATTGCCACCATAAAAGGTGTGCAGCTTATTGACCAATTTTTAAGCCAACCCAACGACAACAATATAATAATCAACAATAATCAAGCAAAGCAATGAACAAAAAACTTAGTATTCTGCTCCTTGGAGTGCTATCACTGGCAGGCTTCACAGCCCATGCGCAAACAGCCGCCGGCGACACTCTGATGCTTTCGGTGGACGACTGTGTGACTATTGCTCTCAACGAGAACCCCACCGTGAAGATTGCCGACATGGAAATCACCCGTGTTGACTACTCTAAGAAGGAAACTTTGGCTCAACTGTTCCCCAACGTGTCTTTCTCAGCCGCCTACAGCCGCACTCTGGCTAAACAAACCATGTATATGAACAATGGCGGAGAAACAATGGCAATTAAGATGGGCCGCGACAACACTCACAACGTGGGCTTCAACGCCACAATGCCTCTCGTCTCGGTTCCGCTGTGGAAATCAATCAAACTCTCTGACAACCAGATTCTGCAAAACATAGAGTCGGCACGCAGCTCGCGCATCTCACTCATAAACCAAGTGAAAAACGCCTATTATGCATTGCTGCTTGCCTATGACACCCACGAAGTGCTGCTTGAAAACCACGCCACTGCAAAGGTGAACGCCGACATTTATGAGAAGAAATTCAAAAACGGAACGGCAAGCGAGTTCGATGTGCTCCGTTCAAGCGTGGCTGTGAAAAACATTGAGCCTTCAATCATTGAAGCCGAAAACTCAATACGCAGCCTTGAATTGCAGCTGAAGGTGCTCATGGGCATGGACGTTGCCACCGGCATCAAGCCCAACACCACGCTATCGAGCTTCAAAGACACCATGTATGCCGACGTGCTTGGCCTTAACTCATCGCTTGCCGACAACACCGACTTGCGCAAGTTAGACCTGCAAACCGACTATCTGAAGAAGACCCTCGACGTGCAAAAGGCAGCTTGGTATCCAACTCTCTCAGCCAGCATTGGCTATAACTGGTACTCAATGAGCGACGGCAGCCCATTCAAGAACTTTGCATGGAGCCCTAACTCAAGCGTGGGCATCTCGCTCTCGTGGACACTCTTCAACGGCGGCGGACGCTACTACAAGCAAAAACAAGCCGAACTTTCTTACAAAGAAATGGCTTGGCAACGCGACAACCTGAGCCGCACTCTTGAGATGCAACGTCAAATTCAGCTCGACAACATCCAAAAGAACGTGAAGCAGATTGAAACCTGCACCGCCAGCGTGGAACAAGCCGTTAAGGCCAACCAAATACAGGAAAAAAGCTTCAAGATTGGTGCATCGACCTACCTTGACCTGCGCGACTCGGAAGACGCTGTGATGACATCAAAGCTCTCTTATTATCAAGCCATCTACAACTACCTGGTGGCTAAGAGCGACCTTGAACTGCTTCTTGGCAACGCCGACGTGCAATACCCCACCAACACCAACGATGCCAAAGAGCGCACCAAGACCATTCTTGGCGAGAAATACCCATCGGGCAACTGACTCTAAACACGCGCCCACACCGCAAAAGCATCATGCAAAAGTGGGAGCGGATAATTTATTAAAACGAAATTCATCAACTCAACAATAAGTAATTACGCAAAATCACTATGAACACTATCAAGCAAATAATTGGCATGGCTTGCGCATCGCTGCTGCTGGTGGCATGCACCGGCAACGAAGAGTCGGCAAACACGCAAGTTACTGAAAAGCCACTTGTAAAAATCCAAAAAGTGTACGAACAAGAAGTGCCTCAAATCGCTGAATACACAGCTACCGTTGAAGGCTTCAAAACCAACAACATCTCTACCTCAACTCCAAACCGCATCAAGCAAATACTTGTTGACGTGGGCACACCGGTGCGCGCCGGACAAACTCTTGTGATTCTCGACGACGTGAACATTGAACAACAAAAAATACGCCTCGCGAACCAAAAGGTGAACCTTGACCGCGCTAAAGAATTGCTCAGCATTGGCGGCGGCACGCAACAATCAGTTGACCAACTGCAAACAGAATATGATGCAGCTTTGCGCGCCTACAACAACGCTAAAGAAAACGCCATTCTCACCGCGCCAATGAGCGGTGTGGTAACTGCCAAGAACAACGATAACGGCGACTACACCAGCGGCACTCCAATTCTGGTGATTGAACAAATGCAACCGGTGAAAGTGATTGTTAGCGTCAACGAGAGCGACTTCCCCCGCATCAAGAAAGGCGAGAAAGTGAACGTGAAAGTTGATGTTTACGGCGACGAGGTTTTCACAGGTACCGTTTATCTGATTCACCCATCAATCGACCCTGACACACGCACATTCCAAGTTGAGGTTACTCTGCCCAACAGCGACAACCGTGTGCGCTCAGGTATGTTTGCACGCGTGCTCTTTGACTTCGGTGCCAAGAAAAACGTGGTTGTACCCGATATGGCAATCGTGAAGCAAACCGGCAGCGGCAACCGCTACGTTTATGTTTACAAAGACGGCAAAGTGTCGTTTAACAAAGTTGAGCTGGGTCAACGCCTTGGCGACAGCTACGAGTTGATTTCAGGCGTGCCATCGGGCAGCGACGTTGTCATCAGCGGACAATCTCGCCTCAACGACGGCATGGAAGTGGGCATTGCCGGCGAGCAAGAAAAAGCTCCGGCTAAGACCGACTCAGTGAAATAACACTCCCAAGCCCCCTTCTATTTTAGGCTTATCTCTTCACACAAAACAAATTATTTAATCAACATTAAGAACAAACCACACAATGAGTTTATATGCAAGTGCGGTAAAACGGCCGGTAATGACCAGTCTCTGCTTTGTGGCAGTGATTATCCTCGGTTTGTTTTCCTATACAAAACTACCTATCGACTTGTATCCGGACATTGACACCAACACCATCATGGTGATGACCTACTACACCGGAGCAAGTGCCAGCGATATTGAGCAAAACGTGTCGCGCCCGCTTGAAAACACCCTCAACTCGGTTGAGCACCTCAAGCACATCACCTCAACATCACGTGAAAACGTGTCGGTAATCACCCTGGAGTTTGAATACGGCTACGACATTGACGTGCTCACCAACGATGTGCGTGACAAACTCGACATGGTGTCGAACAGCTTGCCCGACGATGCCAATACTCCGTTCATCTTCAAGTTCAGCACCGATATGATTCCTATCCTGCTGCTCTCAGTTGAAGCTAACGAAAGTACGCCGGGCCTTTATAAAATCCTCGACGACCTGGTTGCCAACCCATTGGCACGCGTTGACGGGGTGGGCTCTGTTTCTGTATCAGGTGCCCCTGAGCGAGAAATTCACGTCTATGTTGACCCTATTCGCCTTGAAGCTTACAACCTTTCAGTTGAAGGCATTTCGTCAATCATAGGTGCAGAGAACAAAAACATCCCTGGTGGCTCGTTTGATATTGGTAACGAGACTTATTCGCTGCGTGTGCAAGGCGAGTTCTCTGATGCCAAGCAGATGGAAAACATTGTTGTGGGCACATCGGGCGGCGCAATCATCTATTTGCGCGACGTTGCACGCGTTGATGACTCGCTGCAAGAACGTGCCCAAAAGACCTTCAACAACAACATTCAAGGTGGTATGATTGTGGTGCAAAAGCAATCGGGCGCCAACTCAGTGCAAATCTCAAACAAGGTGAAGAAGATGCTTCCGGGCATACAAAAGACCTTGCCTACCGACGTGAAGCTTGGCGTGATTGTTGACACCAGCGACAACATCATCAACACCATCAACTCACTCACCGAGACCGTGCTCTATGCATTGTTGTTTGTGGTGATTGTGGTGTTTGCGTTCTTGGGACGCTGGCGCGCAACCATCATCATCGTCATCACCATCCCTATCTCGCTTATCGCATCGTTCATCTATCTGTTTGCCACCGGCAACTCGCTCAACATCATCTCGCTGTCGTCACTCTCAATCTCAATTGGTATGGTGGTTGACGACGCCATTGTTGTGCTTGAAAACGTAACCACACACATTGAGCGCGGTGCCGACCCCAAACAAGCAGCCGTGCACGGCACCAACGAGGTGGCTATTTCAGTTATCGCATCTACGCTCACCCTTATTGCCGTGTTCTTCCCGCTCACCCTTGTCACCGGTATGACAGGTGTGCTGTTTAAGCAATTGGGCTGGATGGTATGTATCATGATGATTATCTCAACCACTTGCGCCCTTTCTCTCACCCCAATGCTCTGCAGCCAGTTGCTGCGTCTGCGTGGTGCCGACAAGAAAGGTTTGCTGAAGAAACTCTTTATTCCTATTGAAAAAGGCCTTGATGCCCTCGACAGCGGCTACGCTCGCCTGCTTAACAATGTGGTGCGCCACAAGACCACTACCATACTGGTGTGCTTGGGCATCTTTGTTGGCTCAATGGGATTGATGAAATTCATCGGTAGCGAGTTTATCCCCGTGAGCGATAACAGCCGTCTTGGCGTAACCCTTGAGTTGCCCATTGGCACACGCGTTGAGCGCGCCGAGGAAATAAGCCACCGCCTCTACGACGAATGGATTACCAAATATCCTGAAATCCAGGTGATGAACTTCACCGTTGGTCAAGCCGGCGACAACAACACCTTTGCCTCGCTGCAAAACAACGGTTCGCACATCATCTCAATGAACATACGTCTGTGCAACCCGGGTGAACGTAAACGCGGCATCGTGGAGATTGCAGCCCTCATGCGTGAAGACCTCAAGCAATATCCTGAGTTTAAAAAGACCATTGTGAACGTAGGCGGTAGCCGTGGCGGCAGCATGAGCGGTCAATCTACTCTCGACTATGAAATCTATGGTTACGACTTCACCGCCACCGACAGCGTGGCTCAACGCGTGAAGCGACTGCTGCTCTCTTGCGAAGGCGCATCTGACATCACCATCAGCCGTAGCGACTATCAACCAGAATATCAGGTTGACTTCGACCGCGACAAGCTGGCTCTCTACGGCCTCAACCTCTCAACAGCAGCCAGCTATCTGCGCAACCGCATCAACGGTAGCACAGCAAGCTACTATCGTGAGGACGGTGAGGAATATGACATCAAGGTGATGTATGCTCCTGAATTCCGCACCACACTTGAGGACATTGAGAACATTCTCATCTACAACAGCCAAGGCAAGGGCGTGCGCATCAAAGACGTGGGCACCGTGGTTGAACGCTTCAACCCGCCAACCATTGAGCGTAAAGACCGTGAACGTATCATCACCGTGCAAGCCACCGTTGACGGCGTGCCTATGAGCCAGATTGTTGAAGAAATGCAGCCTAAGCTCGACCAACTCGACATGCCAACCGGCATTACCGTAGAGCTTTCGGGTAGCTACGAAGACCAACAAGACTCGTTTGCCGACCTCGCTACACTGGGTATCATCATCATCATCCTTGTGTACATTGTGATGGCTGCACAGTTTGAGTCGCTCACCTACCCGGCTATCATCATGACATCGTTGCTCTTTGCACTCTCTGGTATTGTGCTCATCCTTTGGGCTACCAACACCAACCTCAACATCATGTCAATGATTGGTGCCATAATGCTTATTGGTATTGTTGTGAAAAACGGTATCGTGCTCATTGACTATATCACCCTGAACCGTGAACGTGGCATGAGCATACGCACATCGGTGGTTGACGGTGGCCGTTCGCGTCTGCGTCCAATCATCATGACCGCTCTCACCACCATCTTGGGTATGGTGCCTATGGCAGTGAGCCAAGGCGAAGGTGCCGAAATGTGGCGTCCTATGGGTATCGCCGTTATTGGCGGTCTCACCTTCTCAACACTGCTCACCTTGCTCTTTGTGCCAACGCTCTATTGCATCTTTGCTTACAATGGCGTGAAACGTCAACGCAAGAAACTGCACAGCACCAAGAACGATTAAAAACCCCGATTTTTAGCTAACAACGAATATTATTTTTATAACGATGAAATCAATATTTATAGCATTCGACCAAGCCTACTATGAGCGCATAGTTGACATGCTGCAACGCAACAATGCACGCGGCTTCACAGCATGGCAAGAAGTGCAAGGCCGTGGCACCAAGACCGGCGACCCGCACTTTGGCTCGCACGCTTGGCCATCAATAGCCAACGCGCTCATCACCATAGTTGACGACAACCAAGTGCAAAACATTCTCGATAGACTCCACGAAATGGACTTGGCAACGCCAAAACTTGGCTTGCGCGCCTTTGTGTGGAACATTGAGCAAAGCATCTGATAGCACACACATAACAAAAGTGGCGCATTGAGCGCAATTAGCATATTCGCCACTTCACCACAAAATCAGCCCGGGTGACACAATTCACTCGGGCTGATTTATTTTATCCCATACGTTGCCGTGCTACTCTATTACTTAATGCCCCAGCAAGCTCCGCTGCCGCGCTCCGCGGGCGGCAATTAGCGGCAATTAGAGACATTGAGCGCAATGAGCGGCAACGAGCGGCAACGGGCGCAACTAACTAATATTCTTTAATAGCGGTGCAGACAGCGCAAAAAGAGCTATCTTCCACTCGCCCACGGGCTACGCGGCATAATGCTCATACACCGCCTCTATTCCAAAGAGATTAGCCATCTGCCAACAGGGTTGCCTATATCATTGCAAGCCTTTGCGCTGTGCCATACAATGCGCGTTAACACTTGATGGGCGGCAGCGATTCCTTGATTGAACCACACAAAAAATAGCAGCAAGTTTGCGCAAAAGGCAAAACTTGCTGCTACAAATCATGAGCCACAAGCGGGACTCGAACCCGCGACCGTCTCGTTACGAATGAGATACTCTACCGACTGAGCTATTGTGGCTGATTAATCCTTTCTCAGTGCCCACAAGGCACCTTGAGCGATTATGCGGTGCAAAGATAGTTATTTTTTATCCTTAATTCCGCAACTTAGTTATTAGTATTTGTTTTTAAGTACCTGAGCAA
>JBJECY010000045.1:0-12529 GCA_051871515.1 Muribaculaceae bacterium
TGCAAGAGCCTCAGTGTGTGGGACAGACATGCAACTCAGTCCCCACGCTCTTTTTATGCCCTTGCGCCAAGTCTTTGGCGCAGCATATATCGCACCTATGGACGACACCAACGCCACTGAAGCTGCGATGGAAAAAACTGGAGGCGGATTAGAAACCCCTCCCTGCACCGGGACTACACCCGATGCCCTCCCCAAAGTTCACGAGCCCGTTAAGCCCGAGAACTCACATACAGGGGTGTCCACCAGCTATGTACAAAATGCAAACAATGCAGCCAACCCCAAAGAAAAGATACATTGGTTCGTGCTACGCACAACCTACGGACGCGAAAAGAAAGCCAATGAATACCTGACAAAAGAAAATGTTGAAACCTTCTACCCCACCATCACCACAATAAAAGTTATCAAAGGGAAGAAAAAGGCAGTGAAAGTATCACGATTGCCCAACATACTCTTTGCTCGCGGCACCGAAATACAAATAAAAGCATACGTCTATGACAACGTGAATCTGCCATACCTCAGATTCTATTACGACCACATAACCGTAAACGGTAAACCGGCAAAAGTGCCACTTGTGGTGCCCGACAGGGAAATCGCCAGTCTGAAGATAATCTGCGCCGCCGATTCAGACAACGTGATAACCGTAAACGGCAACGTAGAAAAATTCAAGCAAGGTCAAATGGTGAGAGTCACCAACGGCGCATTTACCGGCGTTATCGGCAAAGTTGCACGTTACCACGGACAACAACGCGTGGCAGTAATCATCAACCAGATGATAACCATGTGCACCGCCTACATCCCCTCCGCATTTCTCGAGCCCCTCGACACCACTCCTTAGCACCCAAAGCAGAACTCTTTTTACATTCTAACGCTAAACTTTAACCAAAACTCATCACTCTAAATATTATAGTTACTTGATGAGTGTTTTGATGCGAGCAATTATCTAATTGACCATGGGGAAACCAAATATATAGATACTCCACCAATAACAAAACCAGCAATAGCTATACCCTAATAAAAACACCATCTTGAAACTATTATCGCTTGCAGACCACAACACTTTTTAATATCCTGTCTGCCAAAGGTTTCTCCCTTCTACCTTAGAAACAACACATCCATCTTTCGTAAGGAATAGTTTCATATCATTCAAAAGTTCCCTCACATTATTAATATAAAGCATTTCTCTATTATATGGGAAATCGGTATGTCTCGCCAATATATCCATATATAAGTATTCCAACATATATTCTAATATGCACACAAATAAATCTTGATTAAGGCTATAAGACTCATCATTATACAATTTCATTTGCTGATACAAAGTCGTTGGAGAAATTTGAGCAGAATACACAATTGTTGCCAATTGAGCAGAGCTTCTCATATCCTTATACGCGATATTCAATCTCACAAACAATGGAATTCTTTGAGATAAATCAACAACAGCCTGCACAGTTATATTTCCTGAAACACTTTGTTTATTATCTGTATGAGTAAACTGAACATATTCTAAATTACGATTATTAATATCAGTCGCGGTTATTATAGGTTTTTTAAAGCCAATTGAGTCTTTTGGCTTTTGTTCTCTACGTATTTTTTCAATAGGAAATCTTCCATTCCTATTAGACATCTTCATTTTAACATTTGAAAAATCAACTTCCACATGAGGATTACGTTCTTCTGTAGTATCATATGATTCCCAATCCCAACTTTCTGTAAAGCCCAAGACTTTAAGAGCTTCAGTAGGAATATTCTTCGTGTAGCTTTCTTGAAAAACCATTCTACCATTAACGTGAGGAAGAACATACAAGAATGCCAAATCAAAAATCCGCAATATACAAAAATGCAAAGGAGTATTTTCTGTATCACAGCCATCTTTTCGAGTACATATATATACCATAGGCTCTTTTACGTCACACAAGCCATGCATTTGAGCAATTTGAGGATATCGAGAAGATTTTGGATATCCAAATCTAATCCATTTAATTGTTGTTTTCAATTGCTCAAGGTATTCTTTGTCTATTAGGTCTATTGCTATCTTACAAAGAGCGCGGTAGATACCTTGAAGTGTAACTGTTCCTGAACCTATAAGCTTTGCATCTTTCATTGCATCTTTATCAAGAATAACACTTACCCTCCCATCTTCAACAACATAGTTACGACCATAAGCCTTTGGGATTCCTCCAGACTTCTTTTTTACTTGGTGAGTACTGCGTCTAAAGTCAAACCATTCACACAGATTCCTTTCTACTCCTTCTCCAAAATATGCATTACATTCATCACATTCTTCATAACAAATTAAATTTTTGCTACCACCAATGCTTTCAGGAACAACGTGAGCAACCTTTTCAAACTTGACAGCTGGCATACTTTTTCCGCAAAAACGACAAATCCTATTGGTCCTTTCACGTTCCCCAATCTTTGCATGACTATAGTACCTTACATCATATTCGTTGAAAAATGTAGCAGCATAATTGTCAAACCACACATCTGCATCTTCCTTGCTTTTCCCATTATTTATATAAATCAGTTCATTCAATATTTTAGAAAGCAATCTTTGAGATGGCAAAGTATATACAACTCGATAGATGAAAAACAATTCACCATCTTTTACAGTTGACAAAGTTTTATATAATGAACTAATACGGCTTTTATGATTAATGATGTCACCTGCAAGAAAGCTGTCTCGCAATAGTTTTGCATCTTTCTTTATTTCTGCTGACATTCTAATAGCCTTTCCTGTTGGAAATTTGTACTCCTGATCTTTCCAACCTTGCAGAAATTTCCAACCACATATCGTATTTAGCATTTTTATATGTAGCTCATGATTAGGTTTATCCCAATCAAAGAAATATTGCTCAATCGACATTCTTGTCACCAAATAAAAACAAAAAGTTTTATTCTGGTCTAATGTATTAATCTTCCCCATACTATTTTCTTATTATTAATAATTATCTCATATATAACACTTATGTTCTGTCTATCTTTTAGGCTAACTGCCACACACAAATCTTAACCGACTGCAATCCAAAGCTACTCTGTTATCTTCAGTTTATTTGGCATAATCGGGAGTGCCGCAAAAAGCTCGCAAGATGCACAGTTATCATGCTGATTCACCAGGTTGATAGTTCTGGCAAGGCTCCAATAATGACGAAATAGAAGTTTATAAGTTGTTGCGCACATCAAAACAAAACTTTCTAAAACGTTAATAGAGTTCCTCTTTACCCAATATCAGATAAAACCCAGCAGGGTAATCAAATACCTGAGCACATGCTTGACACAAAGATACAAACAAAAATTTAACATTCGGTCCCCACACTATCAAAAACCCACCACATTCAGAATGAAAGATTCTTAATAAAAGTACACAGTCACTATGGCCTTTTCTCACAACATGCCACCACTCTCCAAACCATCATAACAAAAGACACAGTCATAGAGATTGCTCAACACGTTGGCAGAATATTAGTCCTTCGATTAGATGTCAACTGCCTTGCCTCAACATTTTCAGCACCGATAAGCAACAAGACTGTTGTCATAAAAGAGTATATTTAAAATATGACAACCCGACATCCAAAACCGGCATGCAAAAACACTCTCTTTTAATTTAACATCATCTTGTTGAAACTTTTGCAATCTAAGCTGATTCAATGTAAGCTGGCCCGCGAGGGGTGGTGATTATCCATCATTAGGAGACCTTCATAAACAAGCACCAGACTAAGTTTTTTAGCAAAGCAACAGGTATATGTTTATCAGGTCTCCGTAGGGTTTGATGCAATCACCCCCATTGGGCATCTAACATTTACTACATCCGAGACTTAGATTACTAAAAATTTGCAAGATTTCAGTGTGTCTCAAACACAGCGATTTGTAAACGCCTTTTTATGTCTTTTCTATATCGCTTATACCATTCTATTCCTATTTAGTGAGTAATTTCACAATGTGTTGGAACAAGCATTTCTGTTAGCAGCTTATCAATATCCACAAGCTTTTGCACTTCGCTAATTTAAAATTGATATAAGTTTTTATAGTTCATGGGCAAATTTATTTATTTTTTTCAAATTTTGAAACTTTTCTATACAATTATTTGTTATTATTTTTTCACTTACAAATTAATGTGCATTTCAGTCCAGTATAATTAACACGTTTAGTTCTGTAACAAGATTTACCTAAAATGTCCATGTTCCAAGTATAATACCTAACAAAAATCGGCAAAAGCCGTTGATTATATCTTAGGGTATTGTGACAGGCTCTTCTAATCATATACTAAATCTCGCATCGGGATTGGATGAGCAAATTTCAGGGTTTATTGCATTTTGCCGGCTATGGTTGTGGCTATTTAAGTGTAATTGCTTCTATTGTAAAAATCAACTTTGCTTATGGAGAAAGGGAAAAAATGTTTTGTAATTGGCAATTTTGCAGAACATCGCGCAGGCAATCTGCTTGATGCTTTCCCACCTTATTCTCAGTCTGTTGCAGAGAATTTATGCCTACCCTCAAATCGTGTTTCAGAGCGAGCGTTGCTATTTGGTTTCCCAAGCAAGCGTGCTTTGCGCCAACATTCCCCCACCGCTTTGGCGCATCAACAACTTTCATATTGGCGATATTCAGCCCAAGCTGCTTACTTTGCGCGACAATATGTTTTCTGCAAGTCTAAAAAATAGCCAAGCCAACAGCACGAGGTCAATGTTTCTTCTTCATATTTTCAAAGCTGAATTGCGATTCTTGCAGCATCATTGGATACTTATTATTGGCAATCTTCACATCTTTACAGCCATTTAAGATAAACAATGTGGCAGGATTTTGTTTCACATTGTCGGTGTAAGTCACATTGTTGTTTTTAAACACCAGTCCCTGAGTGCTTTTAGCATAAAGCAAAGCATTGCCAAAGGTGCAGAAGGTGTTGCCCACAATTCTCACGTTGCGGTGCACTGGTCGGCTGGCATCGATAATGGTGTTCGAAGGGTGTAAGGCAATCACGGCACCGCCAGGACCGCCATTGTAGGCACAACCTTTGAAGGTGTTATTTTCAATCAGCACATCGTTCACCGGTCCCGATTCATACCACCCTTCGGCATCGCCCTCAATCAAAATAGCGCTCATGCCAGTGTTCTCATATACGTTGTTGGCAACCACCACTTTGCGAGGCGTGGTGATAAGAGTGCCACGCGTGCTGGTGTGAGTGAAGTAGTTATTAGTGATTTCAACCTGCGGGGTGCAAGTCATGTTCTCAACGCAGTCGTGGTTGATTTGCATCTGGCGCGGCACCGGGCGGTCAAAAGTCACTTCCTGCACACGCGGATTAATCATGCTCACGCCCGTCACCCTGGCATAAGCGAAACGCTCCATACGCGATGCATCGACAAACGCCACAGTATCACCCACATGATAGGCTTGAAAACCATAGGATTGTCCATGCATAAAACGCATTTTCAGTGTGTTCTCTCCCAGTTTCTCCACAGCTCGCAGGTTAGTTCCATGCACGTTTATGGGGTCATCATGTGCGCCCGAGAATTTGCATCGGGTCACAATCACCTTTCCGCTACAGCCCGAGAAATGCATGAAGTCGGCCGACGAAGCCAACACTCGCCCGCTTCCCTTACGAGGGCAGCACTCCACATGGTCCATAGTTACGTTGTGACTATATTGGCTCACTATGCCCAATCCATGCATATAATGAACATACACATCGTTTAGCGTCACATTCTCACTTTGGCATATAAGCATGCCCACTTGGTCGCGAATGATGTCGCGCACAGTGAGCACATCACCCGGTTGAGGGCGAAAATCGGTTGGCGTGGCAAACTGCACAACACCCGGTTGCACCTCAGTGGCATCACAATTAGCCAACACGTTCCAATCTCCGCTATAAGTGAAACGGTCACTTTGTTTATTGAATTTAATGCAATGATTGCGATTAGAGCGCCAACCCTCGCCGATAAGATTGATTCGGCCATTAGCCACCTCATAGCGCGTGTCGCGGTGAAACGTCACCTCAACCTTGCCATCTTCCACTTTGCTATATATGATTTCAGAACCCGCCGGGCGTTCAAAGTCAAAATGCAGATTGCGCAAAGTGATATTGCGGCAGTTCATCATTGCCACCATAGTCATTTTGCCATGAAACATCAGCGTTGCATCACCTCCATCAATGGTGAGATTCTGCATATTCTCCATCCACACTCCAATGGTCTTTGTCTTGTCGGGGCACTCCTGCTCAGTTGACGTGTTCGATACAAACAGTTCGCGGTGCACCGCACCCTCGGGCCAAAGGTCATAGCGCCCGGCTGTGAACTTCAGCACCTTTGCGCCACGCACACGGCAGGCGCGCAATGCCTCCTGCAGGCGCTGCGTCTGATTCTCGTAGGTGTAAGGCTTAATTCCAAATTCTGCGACATCAATAGTATCGGTTTGAGCAGCTTGTATAGCCGGAGCAAAGGCCATGCCCAACAGCAACAAGCTAATGTAGAGTTTTAGCGACTTCATTTTATCTAATTTATGTATTGTTTCTCTCTCTTTTTTACAACGGGAAAACCGCACGGACAAAGTTAATAAGAAAAACTCTTATATTCAAACATCCAATCACTAATGCCGCATTTAGCATGCTCAGAGGGCGTTTTTCACATCTTACTCAACGCATGACGCACGCCCCAGCATTGGCAATCACTCCCCATCATTGGCGCGTTTCATTGTAAAATACTGATACATTTATTGCGTATTAATATAGAAATCAAAATAAAAGTCTTAATTTTGCAAACTAAAAACTCTAAAAACCAAGTCTATTTATGAGCACAACCCACACAAGCGCCAATGCTGGCACTTACTTGGCTTCTAAACCACACTATGAGATTCTCGACGGACTGCGCGGCGTGGCATCTTTGATGGTGATTGTTTTTCACCTGATGGAAACTCATGCCCTTGGCAACCATCTTAACCAAATCATCAACCATGGCTATCTGGCTGTTGACTTTTTCTTTATGCTTTCGGGCTTTGTTGTTGGCTATGCCTACGACGACCGTTGGCAGCAAATGTCGTTAAAGTCATTCTTTAAACGTCGCATCATACGCCTTCATCCCATGGTGATTATGGGCTGCATTGTGGGTGCTGTGTTTTATTTTTTCCAGACTTCAGAACAGGCATTTCCGCCCACCCTCACAACTACGGTGCCTATGGTATTAGCTGTGATGCTCTACGGATTCACCATGTTGCCATTGCCTATGAAATACGACATTCGCGGATGGGATGAGATGCACCCTCTCAACGGGCCATGCTGGTCGCTCTATTACGAATACATTGCCAACATTCTCTATGCCTTGTTTATACGCCGATTGGGCAAACGCGCGCTGGCTCTGTTGGTAGCAGCCTGTGGATGCCTCACCCTCTATTATTGCCTCACCGCCGAAAGTGGCGACATTGTGGGTGGATGGTCGCTCTCGTGGCAACAGCAATATGTGGGATTCGTGAGAATGATGTACCCCTTCTTTGGCGGACTTTTGCTGTCACGTCTTGGCTTGATTATCCACATTCAACGCAGAGCATTCTTGTGGTGCAGCCTTATGATTATTGTGGCACTCTCGCTGCCGCGCTTTGGCGGAACTGAACATTTCTGGGTCAACGGGCTTTACGAGGCTCTTTGCATCTTGTTCTTATTCCCATTGGTAGTGTCGATGGGAGCAGGCGGCTCAATCGTCGGGCGCAAGTCAACTGCTTTGTGCAAATTCCTTGGCGACATCTCTTTCCCGCTCTATCTCACTCATTATCCGTTGGTTTACACCTACACGGCATGGGTCACAAACAACAATCTCACATTAGCCGAATCGTGGCCTGTGATGATTCTTGTGGCGGTAAGCGCCATTCTGTTGGCTTATTTGTGCATGAAGTTCTACGACCTGCCTGTGCGCCAATGGCTCACAAAGAAATTCATGTTAAAGAAATAGGCGTTCACGCTTGGCGGCGAGTCTCCGCACCATTGGCGCGAAAAACCGTTGGCGTGCAACCAAACGCCTTTCTGAACGCATGCGAGAAGGCACTCGGCTCGTCAAAGCCACATTCACTGGCAATCTCAGCAATAGTGATATCTTTACCGCTACTCAGCAGGGTGGCGGCACGCTCCATCTGTATGGCTGAGATAAATGCCTTGGGTTGTTTGCCGGTAGCCTCAACAAAGCGGCGACGGAAAGTCTGCTCGCCCATATTCAGTTTGGCGGCAATATGCGACACGCTGTATTCGCCCTTTGCCAAACCTTCGTTCACGGCCTCAACCACCAGCAACTCAATGTGCGACACATCCTTGGTTTCAACCTTTTGCTTGTTGACGTCAATCTCAGCCACCTCGTCAACAGCAGCCGTCTGAACCTTGTCAGCCTCCAATGCAGTATTGATGTCCTCAATTTTTGCCATCAGTAGCACATTTTCTCGCCTGTAAGCTCTAACCTTATAGCGATAACATGCCGCACCAATCAGCGCCAAGGCTACCAACGCAACCACGGCTATTGCCACATCGCGCCGGTGAGCCCAACGACGTTGAGCAATCTCGTCCTTTAGCAAATCGGTGTCAAACTCCACCTTATACCGCGCCAAAGCATCGGCCGAAGCCTGATTGTACAACGAATCTTTCAGCTGATTATATTGTTCCAATGCCCATCGGGCACTATCGGGCGATATCTCCCAATATGCCTCAAGCAGCCCTTGCTGAGAATGTAACTGGTTATAGAGGTCGCCCATCTTGTCGAACAAAGTGCCTGCCTTGCGAAAACAATCAATGGCCTCACGGTCACGCTCCTGTTTTAGAAGCATATATCCCATTTGATTGTAATTGATTGCCAACGAATGATAGTTGCCGGCTTCAATCAGCAATGGCTCAGCTTGGGCGAAGCATGCTTCGGCTTGGGCATAACGATTCAAGCCAATGAGCGCAGCTGCCTTTTGCGAGAGGCGTATGCCAACACGCGCAGCTCGCAAGCCAATAGAATCGAGTTGATATGCTTCCTCGGCATATTCGAGGGCCTTGTCATATTGTTTGAGCTTGCAACTTGACTCCGAAGCCATTCCCAGCAAAATGCTCTTGCGCAAGGTTTTGCTGCCATCTTTGGCATAGGTCAATCCAAGCAACGCATATCGCAAAGCATCTTCGGGCTTGTCGGCAGCCAAATATGTTCCCGCCAAAGTGCTTATGCTGTGAGCAATGCGGTCGGCATCACCGCTGTGCATATCAATGTCGAGGCAACCTTTGGTGTAAACCACGGCATTAACAAAGTCACCCAGTCGCACACTCACCACGCCCAGCAGATTCAAGCAATCAGCTTTGGCATCGCTCACGCCATTGTAGAGCGGCAACGCTTTAAGCCCATAGCTCAACGACTTGCCATATTCCTGCTCGGCACAATACCATTCTCCTGCCCAATAATAAAACACCTGATTGACCGAGTCGGCAGGCACATCGGCACCCAAAACCAACTCTTCGTCAAAAAATTCTTCATCATGCAACAAGCGCAACAGCTCGTTTGCAACAGCCAAACGATTGCTCGCCGATTCATACCCCTCAATCAATTCTCTTGCCGATTGCTCAGCATGGCCAATTTGCGCAACACCAAAGAATGCGCATGCACAAACGCACACACGCACCGCCATGCCACACAAGCCTGCAAACACATGCTTTAGTCTTTTATCTCTCATGCTTTTCAAATACCAGACACAAAATAAGTTTTTTCATAAAAGGCAGTAACACAATGATTAATATACCTTTTAAGCGTTATTATCCCAGCTGACGCACATCACTTGCTCACAACTAATCACACGCCAATCTCCAGGAGAAAAAGCCTCAGGCAATAGCATCCTGCATAAGAATTATTCTCCATGCCGGCAGCAGCGCCATCGCTCAGACTTTATTTGCAAATATAGACAATTTATTCCTACTTTTCACCAATCAGCACACAAATTCAGCCAACAAAATCACACCGAAGCATCACAGCGAATAACTCACCGTCACCTGAACAAACAGATGCGTTTTTTGCGAAATGGTGATGTAATCTTTAGTGCCATTAACGCCGTTAACGCGCGTTTTCATATTGATAGCACAGCCACATTGCCCTTCAATGTACAAATACGGAATAAGCCTGTGCCTATATTTCAGCATCGGGCGGAAATTGGTTTGGGTGTAACGGCAAGTCTTGGGCAAAGCCGCATAATGAGGCTGAAAATAAAACGATTTCACATCAACATCGGCACCCACCGAGATAAGGTCGTTGCCGGTGGGCGTATAGTCCACGCCAAACATTCCGCCATAAACGTTGATGAGCCAACGCTCATTAAACTTATGGCTATAAACAAACACCGGGAAAACAGGAATATCAGAAGTGGTGTTCACCAGTCCAAGCAGTCCCAACCCAAACCGTGTTGAGCGGTTTTGACGCAGCATAACCATTGCCATAACGGTGGCAGAAACCCTATTGAAGCCACCCTCACCCCACTCTGAATTGAGTATTCCAAGCCCAATGAGCGGTTTACCCAGCAGCGTGGTGTTGGCAGCGGCAGTAACGCCCAACTGCTCCATAGTTTGTGTGCCGTTAATGCCAATCTCCTGCAAGTCGTAATCAACATCAGCATCGGTTTGCACAAACGATGTAGTCACCGAGTTATATTTAAAATTGCCCGACAACGTGATGTGCTTTTTCTTCAGGAACTGATAAGAAACTCTTGCATTAAACCCATCGGTAACCCTACCCCAAGTGTGGTCGTAAGTGACCGTTATATTGGTTTTTACATAGCCGTAGTCGCCTTCCTTAACATTCCCTTGACTCTCGCCCTGCGCAACCATAACAAATGCGCACAACAAGAAACAAAGCATCACGCAACAACGCCGTATAACATTCTTCAAATCCATTAGCTCCGCAAACAAAGATATAAAACAATGCGCTCATTGCAAGCTGCACACCGGTCACTCACGTCTGCGCTCCGATGCCATACCGCATTAAGCATAGCTAAGGTAACAAGAAAAAACGTAACAACGGCATCATTGGGCTAATTATCTCATCACGTCATCTCATTTTGTATAGCTTGCGCCACTATCATCACTTGCTATCGCAGCACCACCAAAGTTATTTGCATTGATATTTGCTCATTATGGCAAAATAGCATAAATTTGCCATAAAATTAAGATTTTCCTATGGACAATTACACCAACAAAGAAGAACAGATATTGATTGAAATAACCGGCAAAGACCGTCCGGGCCTCACTGCCTCAGTAATGGAAATACTCGCAAGCAAAGATGCCAAGATACTCGACATTGGTCAAGCCGACATCCACTCAACACTCTCGCTGGGCATTTTGATTCGCATCAACGAGCAAAACTCGGGTCAAGTGATGAAAGAATTGCTGTTTAAAGCCACCGAGCTGGGCGTGAATATCGGATTCTCGCCTGTGCCCGACGACGAATATGAAAACTGGGTAAACCGCCAAGGGAAAAACCGATATATACTCACCGTTATAGGGCGAACCCTATCGGCTAAACAGATAGAAGCCGCCACAAAGCTGATTGCCGAACAAGGGCTGAACATCGACTCTATTCTGCGTCTTAGCGGGCGTATGAGCATCATGCAACCTCAGCAGAACGTGAGAGCCTGCATACAATTCTCGCTCCGCGGCACACCAAGCGACAGAGTAGTTATGCAAGAGAAACTCATGCGCATATCTTCTGAAATGGAAATCGACTTCTCGTTCCAAAAAGACGATATGTACCGTCGCATGCGTCGCCTCATCTGCTTCGATATGGACTCAACTCTCATTCAGACCGAGTGCATCGACGAACTCGCCGAACGAGCTGGCGTTGGCGCCGAAGTTAAAGCCATCACCGAGAGCGCAATGCGAGGCGAAATCGACTTCAAAGAAAGCTTCACTCGCCGTGTAGCACTGCTCAAAGGGCTCGACGCAAGCGTTATGGAAGATATTGCCAACAATATGCCAATCACAGAAGGCGTTGACCGCCTGATGTCGGTGCTCAAACGCTGCGGCTACAAAATCGCCATCCTGAGCGGTGGTTTCACCTACTTTGGAGAATTTTTGCAACGTAAATACGGCATCGACTATGTATATGCCAACGAACTTGAGATTGACGACGACGGAAAACTCACAGGACGCTATCTGGGCGAAATAGTTGACGGACACCGCAAAGCCGAGCTGTTGAAGCTGATTGCACAAGTTGAGAAAGTGAACCTCGCACAAACCATCGCCGTGGGCGACGGTGCCAACGACCTTCAGATGCTTGGCGAAGCAGGACTGGGCATTGCGTTCCACGCCAAACCGCGAGTGGTGGCAAACGCCAAACAAAGCATCAACACCATTGGCCTCGACGGTGTGCTCTATTTCCTCGGTTTCAAAGACAGCTACCTCGGCGACCAAGCCCGATAACAACAGAACACCACAAAATACATTGGGAGACAAATGCCAATTCACACAAAAGCATTTGCCTCCCAAAATTATATATTAATCTATAAAATCCCTCTATCGGGCGTAATATCCAGGCCGGCGGCTTCGACG
>JBJECY010000046.1:0-12322 GCA_051871515.1 Muribaculaceae bacterium
ATTCTTTTCGCTTCTGTATCATATTATGCACGCAGTTGCGGATTTGAGGTTATATTGACTTTTATTGGTAAGAGAGCCCCCGGCAGTGATGCCCGGGGCTTTCATCTTTTACGCCCCCACCCTGATGCTCACATCCTCGCCCAGAAGTCTTGAGGACGCAATGGAATACCGTTATACTCCCCCAAAAACAATGGAAACAGATGACAAAAAGAAGGCATGTTTGCGCCCAATAGCCCCATTACAGATTACCGATTTGGGTAAAACGTATCCCATTGCACCATCATCACATTTTTTAATATAAAATAATCGCCATTTCTCATCAATAAGTGTTACATTTGTCGCGAGTTAACTAATGCGCAGCGCCATTAGGCGCGCAAACACCCAACGATTATCAAGATTATAGCATGAAAATGTGGCTCACGTTAATATTGCTGATAGCAGCCATGAGCATTGCCCCAAGCAATGCCCAAGCCGCCGCTTTGCCGCAACCCGATGTCACCATAAATCCCATGGATAATCTTCCTGCCCCCGACGAGGTGCCCTCGGCTCTGCAAAAGGTGTTTGCCGGATATTACCACTTCCACGACGTTGCCACAGGCGACACCCTGATGATGCTTGTGTTCAATCCCATCACCGTGTTTCCGCCCGAGCGTTTCAAAAACAAGAAAGAAGAAGAATTTTATTGGCGCACCGTGCGCGACGTGAAGAAGACACTGCCCTACGCCAAACTCATTTGCAGCACTCTGCTTGAAACCTACGAGTACCTCGAGACCTATCCCACTAAAAAGGAGAAAGAGGAATATCTAAAACAATTTGAAAAAGAAATCTTCAAGCAATATAAGCCGGTGATGAAGAAAATGACGCGCAGCCAAGGCAAGATGCTGTGCAAACTCATCAACCGCGAAACCAATCAGACCTCTTACAACATCGTGAAAGCCTTCTTAGGCTCGTTTCGCGCCGGATTCTGGCAAACCTTCGGCCGATTCTTTGGCGTGAACATGAAAAACCCATACCGACCGCTCACCGACAAAAACGACGCCATGATTGAGCGCATTTGTGTGCGCATTGAGCAAGGCGCATTATGATAACGCCCTGTTTCTAAGGGTGATAATCATCAAAAAAAATCACGCCCACTCACACTGTCCCCGCCACACAAAACGAGTGCATCGGCGGCACCAATCAGCACACCATCTTGCTTCTATTCATTGCCGGCACAGCTAATGCCAATTTTTGCCCGGCACCAGTCAGCACACACTTTTACGCAACACCTGATGTGACACGCCTCAGCAAGCGTGCCTCACCCAATGTTTACACTCGCTAAAAAGCACCCTCGGCGACACATCACCCCCTTCCCACAATGCCATAGCCGATTTTGCATAACCTCTTTGCTTTGTTAAAAATTGACCCACAATAGCTATTATATTCTATAAATCAACCGTTTTATGACAATTTATTATTATCTTTGCGCTTTATTTCGCCAGGAAGCTTGTGTTTAGATTTGCATGTTTATTCAAGCTGATACTTGTTTCAATACGAAAAATATATTCCATTTCAATTTAATACTTACAAAATTTCAAACTTTATGCAAAAAACAATCAAAACATTGATGCTCATTGTCATAGCTATGGCGATGAGTGTTTTTGCACAAGCTGAAACTTTGAGCCCACAGAAGGGCGTAGTGCGCATTAAGCTGCAAAGCGAGGTGGCAACGCAAGTTGGCACCCGCGAGGTGAAGGCGCTCAACGGCCGTCTGTCAACCGGTGTGCGCACACTCGATGCCGTGCACCACAGGGTCAAAGCAGTGAAGATGCGTAGGGTATTCCCCTATTCGCCCAAGTTTGAGTCGAGAATGGCTGCCTACGGCCTTGACCGTTGGTATGAAGTGACTTTCGACGAAACAATGAACCCCGAAGAGGTTAGGGCGTTGTACGCACAAGCAGCAGGTGTGCAAAAGGCAACTTGCAAGGTGCCCATGACTCTGAGAGAGAACAGCACCTTCCGCCGCGTGGAAAGCGCCACCGCAGAGCGTGACGCCACCATGCCGTTCAACGACCCGCGTCTGTCAAGCCAATGGCACTACAACAACACGGGTGCCATCTCAGGCAGCCGCGCAGGTGCCGACATCAACCTGTTTGAGGCTTGGGAAACCACTACCGGCAAGAAGGACGTGATTGTGGCAATCATCGACGGTGGTATCGACTACACCCACGAGGACCTTGCCGACAACGTGCTCATCAACGAAGCCGAGCTTAACGGTACTCCGGGCGTTGACGACGACGGTAACGGATATATCGACGACGTTTACGGTTGGAACTTCTGCACCAACGGCAATGACGTGTATCCACACGACCACGGTACACACGTGGCTGGCACAGTGGCCGCTGTCAACAACAACGGCAAGGGTGTGTGTGGTGTTGCCGGTGGCGACGGCACTCCGGGCAGCGGCGTGAGCCTGCTCTCAGCCCAGGTGTTTGATTCTCGCTCTGGCTCAGGTCAAGGCGACTTTGCCGCAGCAATTGTGTATGCCGCCAACCGCGGCGCCTCAATAGCCAACTGTTCATGGGGCTGGGCGCTCGACGATTATTATGAGCAAGACGTGCTCGACGCCATCGACTATTTCATTGGCACAAAAGCCGACATTGAAGGCGACGACGTCAACAAGGCTCAACGCAATCTGGCTGGTGGCGTGATGTTCTTTGCCACCGGTAACGACGGTGTCACTGGCAATTTCTATCCCGCATGCTATCCTCCAGTGGTGGCTGTAGGCTCAATGACCAACGACTACACCATAGCACCTTACTCAAACTATGGCGAATGGGTTGACATTGTGGCTCCGGGTGGATTGGTCACCTATGGCAGCACCGGCGGTGTGCTCAGCACTCTCCCGGGCAACAGCTACGGTTTCAACGAGGGTACATCAATGGCAACGCCCCACGTCACTGGCGTGGCAGCATTGTTGGTTTCGCAGCACGGCAACAGCGATATGTCGGCTGAAACCATTCGCCAACAGATTCTCTCCTCAGTTAACGACATATATGCGTATAACAGCGGCGTTGTGGGCATGCACGGCGCAGGATACATTGATGCAGCAAAGGCTCTGCAAATGAATCCTGATGGCGAAGCTCCTGAGGCAATCACCTCGTTCACCGCACTGCCTGCACAAGACAACATCACCATCGAATGGGTGATTCCAAACTCGTCAACTGGCAATGTTAACCACCATGTGCTCTACTACAGCACGCAACCATTCACCGCTGAGAGCGACCTCTCAACAGTGAACAGCGTGATTATCGACACCAAGTTCCTCAACTCGGGCGACACTCATCGTTACGAACTCAGTGGACTGAAGTCGCTCACCACCTATTACCTCGCCATCAAGGGTGTTGACCGCTGGGGCAATGCATCGGCACTCTCGCCGGTTATCTCAGCCACCACCAACGCAGGTCCTAAGATGACTGTCAGCGCAACGTCGTTGACTATGACCATCGATGCAGCATCGTCACTCACAGGCTCTTCAGCATTTAGCATTGGCAACACCGATGAGGGTCTGCTCAAATGGCAAGGCAAGATAGCCACCAAGCAGTACACTGCCGCCACCATGGCAATCTCGGGTAGCATCACTCCGGGCGTGATTGGCAAACTTCAGAGCCGCCTCGGCGCCACACTCTATGCCAACACATCTGAGAAATTCAGCACTGCCGACTATCAGGCTTCTGATTATCCAAAGTCGTTTAGATACTACTCTGAATACTGGGCAAGCATAGGTGAAGAGGACAAAACGCTCCCTAACTCACAGGCTCAATACTTCATGGTTGATGCTGATGTTTATCCCGATGGATTCAACCTCACTCACGTGGAGATTTATTCGAACTACGGCAAAAACCCTGTAGTGCAAATCTACAAGGGCGGAGGCGCACTCACTCCAGCCAATATGCTCCAAGAAATCACACCGTATTTCTATTCAGGCGTACAAGTGCAACTTACCGAGCAAATCCACTTTGCACCGGGCGAATCGTTCTGGGTAGTGGTGCACTTCCCTGTTGAGAGCAACTCTAACGGCTATCAACTTGGACTTGGTAAAGCCGACGAAGCATGGGCAGGATACAGTTATATGAGTTGTGACGGCGGTGCAACGTGGACTCCGCTTAAAGAGGCTCTCAAAGGCAGCCCTTATGAGTCGCTCGGCGACAATGTTTCGTGGACCATCTCAGCAATCAGCAAAAACCCGGCTTGGGACAAGGTGTTCTCACTCAACCCTGCTGAAGGCACAGTGAAGCAAAACGAAGCCCAAGAGGTGGAAGTTGTGAACGACGGCCAGAAACTTGTTAACGGTACTTACAAGTTCAACGTATCGTTCACCACCAACGAGAGCGAGAAAAACAGCATAGTGATACCTGTCACTGTGACCGTTAAGAACAATCTCCCAGAGATGACCCCTGCCAAGATAGTGAACTTCAATTCACTCCTCATTGGCGAGAGCAAAACCATTGAAGTGGAAGTGTTCAACGAGGGCTACGGCGTGTTTGTAGGCAAATACGGCTATCTGCAATCAAGCAGTTGGACTATCAGCAACAGCGCCTTCACGCTCAAAGATGTGCCTATCTATGGTTTCCCGGCACGCAGTTCTTCAAAATTCAAGATTATTTATACTCCGCAGGAAGCCGGCACTCACAGCGGCTCTATCACATTCAAGAGCGCAACAGGTGTTGAATTCAAGATTGCCGTTCAAGGCGTTGCTATCGACCCGTCGAAGATTGTTGTTGAACCAAGCACTGTTGAACTTGGCGACCTCGACGTGACTGCCGACGCTACAGAGAGCAAGTTCACCATCAAGAACGAAGGTAACTATCCTCTTGAATACGTATTCCCTAAGTTCTCTGACCAACAAATTGAAGCTGCCGCAGGCAAGGCTTCTCACAAGTTTGGCTACTCAACCCTTACCAACCTTGACGGAGCCACCGATTTTGCTTACGATGGCAACCCTGACCTGCTCAGCGCCACTGAAATCACTTCAACATTCACCGACAATGTGAAGAACTCTAAGGCTATCAGCCTTGGCTTCGACTTCCCATTCTACGGTAAGACCTACAACGAAGTGTATATCACCAGCTTGGGCGGTTTGGCATTGTCGTTGGGCGAATACAGTTATTTCCCACCGCTCGCTCCTTCATCTTCAAGCCTTGAAGGCGTGCCTTACATCTCGGCTTACGGACATCAACTGCAATTCGGACCAAATTCGCATGTCACCTATGCTAAGCAAGATGGCAAGTTTGTGGTTTGCTTCAAGGACGTGCTTGCAGTGAAATATGATGTTGAGACAACTCCAATCTCATTCCGCATCATTCTCTCGGCTAATGGCGACATTGAAATCTTCTATGACGACTATGTACGCACAGAGATTGGTTATGACGATTGGGGCTGGGAAACAGAAATCGACCGTCTTTTCCAAGGTGGTTCAACACTTTTCTGCGGTATCAAGGACGAGAACAATGCCGATGCCCTTGTGGTTACCTCGGCCGACATTGCTGACTATTGGAACGTAAACGACGACCCTCAAGGAGATGTTTACAAGCAATTCACCACTCAGTCTTCAGTTAAGTTTGAGGCTCCGGCTCCTTACTTTGTCACCAACATCACGCCTGCCTACGGCATCGTGACTCCGGGTGAAAGCGTTGAAGTAACCGCCACAATCAAGGCCGACGAAACCATGAACGCTGGTGCAACATTCAACCGCTTGTCAATTGAAACCAACGACCCGAATAACTTGACTGCCTACGTCACCTTCAACGCCAACATTGTGGGCGAATCGCTGGTGGCTAAAGCACAGTTGCAAGATGAAGAGGTCGACTTTGGCAAGGTGTTCCGCACATCAGTTGCCAAGATGCCTGTAACCGTGAAGAACGTTGGTAAAGACGACTTCGCCATCAACAGCGTATCGATTGAGAACGGCAAATTCACTACCGACATTGAATTGCCGGTAACCGTGAAGGCTGGCTCGTCGAAAGACGTGATTGTGACTCTGCCAACCGAGGTTGAAGGCACTGTTACTGACGTTATCACCATAAGCACCTCGGCAGGCGACCTCACCGCCACTCTCACTGGCGAAGTGATTGGCTGCCCTGTGATTCAACTCGGCTTCACCGAGGTGAACGAAACCGTTGAAAGCGGTGCAGAACTTGGCAAGGAACTCACTATTGCCAACAACGGTAGCGAGCCTCTTACCTATTCAATCGTCCCAGGCGATTTCACCAGCGTTTACGACCCAAGCATGGTTAATGCCAAGGTTTCTTACCTCTACAGCGCATCGGTTGACGATGATAATGTGAAATACGAATGGGTTGACATTGAAAACGGTCTTGGCGAACGTAATGGCTTCTCATACTACAACACTCACGACTATCTTGCAGTGAAGTTGCCGTTTACATTCCCATTCTATGGTAAGGAATACACCACAATGTATATCTACAACACTGGTTTCGTTTCGTTCACCGAACGCAACGACGACAAGATTTGGCCAGAACCGCCAGCCGACTTCCCAACAGGCTCGGTTTACACCAACATTCTTGCTCCTTACTGGGGTCTGCACACTATGGACACCAACACCACTGCCGGTACCTACCACTACCTCACTGCCGACCAAGCAGTAATCTCGTGGATGGAATACGGCAACTCAATGAATCTGGGTGTTTGCTTCCAACTCATCATGAAGAAAGACGGCTCGTTTAAGTTCCAATACAAAGGCAAAGACCAGAACTCTATTATCTACAGCACCTTTGGCTTGGCAGGAGCATGCAACGAGGGCGGTAGCGAATACTTTATGATTCCTGACCGCTACATCCAATTTGGCAACGCCGTGCAATTTAGCCCGGTTGCCGAATCAACCATCGAGCCTTCACAGAGCAAGAGCGTGACCCTGAACATCGACACCAACAAGATGGCAGGCAGCTACACCGATGCTGTGACTGTGAACACCAACGTGCCTGGCAGCGAAACCCTAACTGTGCCTGTAACAGTCACCATCACAGGTGAAGCAGTGCCGGTGTTCCCAACCGACATCACTCTTGAGCATGTGGCTGGTTATCAAGAGCCTTATAGCGAAACCGCAGGACCTGGCGTTATGTACATGGGTGCTCCTTACGAAATCCAATTCAGCATTGAAAACACCGGAACAGCCGCTATGACCGTGCTCGACATTGCCTACGAAGGTCCTACTTACGATGACGGCTATCCAATGTTTAGCCTCATGGCTCAACTTGAGATTGAAGACTGGCTCTCAGGTGGAACGTCTCTTCAGTGGACATTATACGATTACTATCGTGGCATGACTATTGAGGTAACGCCTGAAAGACCGCTGCTTATGTCAATGCCAATGTCATGGGATTGCTTTGCAACAGTTGGCGAGTACTCAATCCCTGTCACCGTAACCTATACCCTCGACGGCGTGGAAGAACTCACCAAGGACTTCACTCTGAAGTTTGTGGTTACCGACGTGCCGGAAATGTGGCTCGACCGTTACGAAATCAGCGTCGTAAACGCTAAGCCAACCTATAAAGGCACCGAGACTCTCAACATCTCTAACGAAGGCAATTACAAGCTCACTTATAGCTTGCGCCTTGACCCAACCGGAGAAGGTGAACAGACCGATGACAATACAGGCGGCGGCATTGCTCCACTTTCAGCCAAAGCAACTCTTTCTCAAGAGCAATTGGCTCAGTTGCAGGGCAACATCAACACCGAGATTAAGCCTTTTGCAACACCGCGCGATGTTTACGACGGTCCAAAGGATTTTGAATACAACAACATCCTTTTCTATCCATCAACTGATGACATTTCGTATAGCTATGGCACCGGAAACACCTACGCTAAATATATTGCCGCAACTCATTTCGTGGCTCCGGAAGGCGGATTCAACATCTCGCACGTCTATCTTGCAACAAGTCTCACCAACAACGATGGCTCAAGCGTAAGCAATGTTGACATCAACGTTGAGATTGTGGCAGGTAACGACTACGAAAACGGCAACGTGATAGGTAAGGGTTCATACCACTTTAGCACTGCTATACCAGGACGTGGCGTCGTCATTCAGCTTGACCGTGCTGTTTATCTCAACGAGGGTCAAGAATTCTATGTGAGAGTACACTTCCCTGTGGGCGTTGAATACCCGGCTTACCTTGTTTATAAAGACGACCCTGTGGTTGACAACCGCTATATGGGCTATGTTGAGGGTTACGGTTGGTTCGACGTGGCAGCAATGTTCAAGAACCAATATGGCTCGTTGGGCTACATCCTTTCTTGCTTGGAGACCGTTCCTGGCTCGCCATGGGTGAAGATGCTCAACACCGAGACAAGCGGCGAAATAGCACCATCTGAGAGCCTCGACGTGGAAATTGAGCTCAACGCTGCTACCGCACCGCTTGAAGTTGGCAACAAGGCTGTGCTCGTGATTAAGAGCAACGACCCTTCAATGCCGGTAATTAATTTCCCAATTACCCTCGACCGCAACCGTATGCCGGTAATCACTGCTCCGGGTGAAGCCCTTGTTGTGAGCGAAGGCACCAAACCAACAGTGCAAATCACTGTTACCGAGCCTGAGTCTGACGATTTCCTCATCCTCTTTACCGACAATGCCGGCATCTCAAGCATCACCAACATCGAAGTTGACGGCACCGGTTCTTATGAAGACCTTGGCGAAGAAGGCTTAATAGTGAGAGGCGCCAACACGGCAACACTCACTGTGACCATCAGCCTTGACTATGAAACCGCAGGCAGCTACTCATTCACCGTGATTGCCATCGACGAGTACGAGCAAGAGGCAAGCGCCACCGTTGACTACACCGTTGAACACGCCAACCGTGCACCTGTGGCTACCACAATTCCTGATGTACAGATTGCCATTGACAACACTTCGAGCATCATCAACTTTGCCGACTACTTCACCGACCCCGATGGCGATGAACTCACCTACACTTTCAGCTGTAGCGAGCAAGGTATTGCAGCCGTATTTGCCAGCGGAAACAGCGTGATATTCCTTGGCGAAGCCAAAGGCTCGATTGTTGTAACCGTCACAGCAACCGATGCGTTGGGCGCACAAACCACCATCACATTCAATGTTGTTGTGAGCGACTCGTCGGCACTCGACAGCGTGACCGTAAGCAAGAACGTGACAATCTATCCTAACCCGGTAGTTGAATCACTCAACGTGAGCAGCAACATCACCGGCGACGCCGTTTACAGCATCTACAGCAGCAACGGCAGCAAGGTTTACAGCGCTACTCACAATGCACAATGCACTCCGGTGACCATCAACGTGGCTCATCTTGCTGAGGGCATCTACATCCTGCGCATCACCGCCGACGGAGAAGTTGCAACTTATCCTTTCGTCAAGAAATAAGTGTAAACGCAACTCCACTCCTTAGGAAGTGAGATAAATTAAGGCTACGCCATCACCGGCGTAGCCTTTTTTGTGTTTATAGCCAACGAAATCATACTTGCTCACAAGGGGCGTGTTGTTTGTGCCACACAATGTGGTGTGCACAGTGAGTTACAGCCGACGCGTTGATTACGCCCCCTCTCTAAATAGTTTCACATCAGTTGTGTTATGTGTGTTGGGAAAATCACTTGCTGCGCACCATGTGCTCTTTGCGCTGGCGGGCAACAGGAATGTTAAGACGCTCTTCGCGGTATTTTGCCACCGTGCGGCGGCGTATAGGATAACCCATCTTGTTGAGCGCATCGGTGAGAGCCTGGTCAGTGAGCGGACGCTGCTTATCTTCATTGTCGATGAGTCGCTTAAGCTCTTTAAGAATCTCATGAGTTGATGCCTCGCGGCTATCGTCGTCGCCGTCACCGCCTTTCATCACCATACCCTCGGTGAAGAAGAACTTAAACGGCAAACAGCCATTGCGCGTTTGCAGATATTTGCCCTTGGTGGCGCGCGAAATCACCGACACGTCATTGCCCACGATTGGAGCAATGTCGGCAAGGGTGAGCGGATGCAGGTTGCCCTCGTCGAGGGTCATGAAATATTCTTTTTGCTTATCAACGATTGCCTTCACCACCCTCAGCAATGTGCTTTGTCGTATTTTCAGAAGTTCAATAAGGTCTTCGGCATCGGTCACATAGTTGCGAGCCAGTTTCTGCGAGTTGCGGTCGCTGGCGTTGCCGCTGCGTCGGCCCGACTGCTTGGTTTGGCTCAGCACACGGTAGCTCTCCGACACTTGCAACTGCGGCATGCGGTTGAGCGAAGTGATAATCATCTCGCCCAATTCATCGTCATATTCCACCATGAAGTCGGGGTTCACAGCCACTCCGTGCTGCACGGTGCGGTCGTTCACAAATCTTGCTCCGGGTTGCGGATTAAGGTGCTGTATGGTGCTTATCACCTCGGCAAGTTGCTCATCGCTCACGCGCAAAGCGCGTCGCAGAAGTTCAAAGTGCCTATTGGCAATGTCATCGAGGTAGCGGTCAACAGCGCGGTAAGCCAGCTCGGCACATTTGTCGGTGGCAATGCGCGGTTTAAGCTGAATCATAAGGCACTCGCGCAAGTTCATGGCGCAGATGCCCACAGGGTCAAGGGTCTTGATGATGTCAATCACGCGTTGCACCTCGTCCTCGTCAATTTCGCGGCTCTCTTTGGTGAGTATGTCGTAAGAAATATCGTAGGCCTTGCGAGTGAGGTAGCCGTTAGAGTCGATGTTGCCTATCACATATCGGCCAATCATCATCTGGTCGGGCGTGAGGTCAAGCTGCTGCAATTGCTCCAGCAAATGCTCATAGAGGCTTTCCTCCTCAACCACATCGGGAACATACCGTTCATCGTCGATGTTGCGCTGGTTGCCCTGTCGGCGCAGGTAATAAGGGGTGTCGTCGTCATCGTCGCTGCCAAACATGTTGCCCGTGTAGTCGTCGCGGTTGTTGTTACGTTCGCCGCCGTCATAGCCGCCATCACCGTAACCGTCATCGTCGTCGTCATAGCTGTCGCGGCTGTGAGCATCCGGCAGATTGCCATCATCGCTCACCGGCTCAAGCGCCGGGTTCTTGTCAAGCTCGTCGTTCACATATTGCAACACCTCTTCATGGCTCTTTTCAAGTATCTTACCCGCAAGAATGGTTGACGGCAACGTCACTTGGCGCTGCGTCTGTTCCATCGTCTGCGACATGTCAATGCTTGTTTTCCTTGCCATACAACCTTGTTTTAGTAAATCATTCTTAAAGTTAATCTTAGTAACCTGTTTTGCCTCAGCGGCAACCTCTCATGGGGCTTGGTTTTGGACGCCCCACAATGCCTCAATATTAGCGAATGCAAACATCGTGCCAAACATAGGTTTTTAACAACACAAATATAATGTTTTTTGTTCTTATTCTCAACATTAATTATAAAAAAAGCACTGTGAGCCAATTAATTTCTCGGCTTCAGCCTTACTGGGGCCGCTCCCAAAATGGCTGTGGCGCCATAGGCCGATGCAAAGCTGCATGCCAAGGATATTTAATCGGAATAAAATGCAAGGAAATAATAATATAGTGTTTAGCTTATTCTTTTTACTCGCTTTAATTTTGCGACAGATAATTACAACCCATATAAGCCAAATTTTTTAACCATTTTTTACCGCAAAAACGCAGCACCCCGCGGGGGCACAAAAGGAATATCATCCTTTGGCGATGCTGCACAACTAAAAATTCATATAAGCAAAAATAATCTATAAAAAGACAAATATATGTACCTGAAAAAGAAGATTCTAACAGCTGCGCTGGTGTTCTTAAGCATCTCAGCCACATCTAAGGTGAAAACAATTGTTCATTACAACTTCGGGAAGGCAGGAAATGTCACTTATGCCGTGGCTCCCGAGAAACTAACGCCCGTTGCCGGCACCGGCGAATTGTCGG
This sequence comes from Muribaculaceae bacterium, assembly GCA_051871515.1. Classification (GTDB taxonomy): domain Bacteria; phylum Bacteroidota; class Bacteroidia; order Bacteroidales; family Muribaculaceae; genus SFTJ01. The sequence continues at coordinate 11,884 of JBJECY010000046.1, forward strand.
CTGTGGGTCGCCCGGTATTTTATGCCGATGCGCCCAGCGATAAGGCGGCAAAAGGACATGGCGCCATCTTGTTTGGCGGTGAGAAAGACGGCTATCAGAGCAATGCCGCCATTGGAACCGCCTCACAGAACCAAGTGTTTGAAGTTTGGGCAAAGGCTCGCGGCACCGAGGGCGGGCAACGCATTGTGGCATCGAACGGCGACGGCAAGCACGGATATGTGATAGCCCAACGAGGCAAGGACTGGGTTTTCATCTCAGGCGGAACAGGAATCGTAAAGATTGGCGAGGTGGCAAAGGGCCAATGGGCGCATCTGGCTGCCGTGGTCAACAATGGCAAAGGTTCGGTGTGGATGAATGGCAAGAAAACTGCCGACTTCCGCCCCACCGAGAAGCTCGCCGACAATTTCTCGGTGGCAACGTCAACCGACGGGAAGGAGTA
>JBJECY010000047.1:0-2508 GCA_051871515.1 Muribaculaceae bacterium
TTGCTCAGGTACTTAAAAACAAATACTAATAACTAAGTTGCGGAATTAAGGTATATTTCACATTTTAAATCGTAGAATCATGAAAATAAAAACATTAATATGTTCTTTGATGGTGGCGCTGGCGGCAATGTGTTCTCCTGCCGAGGTTAAAGCGCAAGAACCATCGCCCGAGTTGATTAATTTGGGGCAACAACTGACGCAATTATACCAGACCTATTACGATGCTCTTTATCAGCAAAAAGACTTTGCGCTTGCCGAAGACTATATGAACAAGATGTTTGGTTTGTTCGGCAACTTGTCGGCAGAGGCTCGTGAGCAGCACCCCGATGCCATCTTTGAAATGCAAGGCAACATCTATTACGACCAAGCTTGCCTGTATTCGCTATGGGACAAGAAAGAGCAGGCAATGAACAGCCTGAAACAGGCGTGCGAACACCGTTGGTGGAGCTACGCCCATGCCATGGAAGACCACGACCTTGACAACATACGCCAATGCAAAGGCTTTGACGACATTGTGATGCAGATGCGCCGCATGAGCGACTATCTGTTGATATTGCGCGAGGGCGGCGATTACCGCATAAGCTCTCGGCGCGACACGTTGCCCACCATCACCTATGCTCCTGCCACCGACCCGGGGCTGAAGCGCGTGCGTGAGCACTTCCGACTTGACAGCGTGATAGCCGACGCAAAAAGTGATGTGGAGCAAATTAAACTTATTCTCACCTACATTCACAATCGCATACGCCACGATGGGCAGCATGGCAATCCGCCGGAGATGAACTCCATAGCTCTTGACCAAGCTTGTGCCGACGGTTCGCGCGGGCTTAACTGCCGCGGACTTGCAACGGTGGTCAACGAGTGCATGCTTGCCATGGGCTTTGAATCGCGTTTTGTCACTTGTTTCCCACGCGACTATTTCACCGATTGCCATGTGATTAATGCGGTGTTCTGCCGTTCGCTTGGGCATTGGATTTGGATTGACCCAACACACAATGCTTGGGTTACTGACCCCGACGGCAACCTGTTGGGGCTCAACGATGTGCGTAGCCGCCGCATTGAGGGCTTGCCTTACTGCCTAAATGAGGAAGCTAACTGGAATAATCAAACGAAATCAACTAAAGAAGGCTACCTCGATGAGTATATGACCAAGAACCTCTATGCAATGGAGATTTGCACGCATTACGGCTTTGCCACCGAGCAGCGGAATGGGCGCAGCTACATCATGCTGGTGCCATCGAAAGGTGGAATCAACGGTTACGATGCAAAATGTACCACCAGCGATGCCGAATGGTTCTGGGCAGCACCGCAGAAATAATGGGTAAATCAATGTGTACCAACAAATTGCTTAGCGAAATGCTGAGCCACGCCGATGAAAGTCAAGTGGCGGGGCTGATGCGCTTTTTCAAGTGCGGCAAAGGCGAGTACGGCGAGGACGACCGCTTTTTGGGCATCAAAGTGCCGGTTACGTGCGCTGTGGTGAAAGAGTGTTGGCGAATGACCGACTTCACTCAACTCGAGGAGTGCATAGCCAGTCCGTTTCACGAGGTGCGCCTTGCTGCGTTGCTTGCGCTGATTGAGATTTTCAACCACGCACGTGGCGATGAATCCATGCGCCAAAAGTGCATTGATTTCTATCTCGCTCACACTGCGCAAATCAACAATTGGGACCTTGTTGACCTCAGTTGCTACAAGTTGCTGGGCGAATGGCTTGTGGACCGCGAACGCTCGCTGCTCTACGAACTTGCCCGCAACGGCGCCACGCTGTGGGAGCAACGCATCGGTATGGTGAGCACCATGCAGTTTATTCGCCGTGGCGAACTTGACGACACCTACGCCATTGCCGAGATTTTCCTTAACAAACCACAACCGTTGCACGACCTGCTGCAAAAAGCCGTAGGATGGCTGTTGCGCGAAGCCGGCAAAAAAGACGAACCGCGCCTTGTGGCTTGGCTGCAAGAGAGCGTAGCCACTCCTGCCGCCGCTACCGTGCCTCGCGCTGCCACTATGCCACGCACCATGCTGCGCTACGCCATAGAACGCCTCCCACAACCCCTCCGCCAGCAATTGCTTGAGAAATAGAGGTGAAATCTGCATCATCAATTATTAGGGGCGTATTGCAATTCGCCCGAAAACACACGCCCAAAAACACCAACCACGCCACCAACGATGTCGTCCCCATGTAGGGGCGTATCGCAATACGCCCGAATCATCCGCAAAATCACATACGTTATTTGTTTCCATGTAGGGGCGTATCGCAATACGCCCGAAAACATCCGCAATGGTTATCATCCGCCCGAAACACCAACCACGCCACGTTATGAGTCGTCCCCATGTAGGGGCGTATAGCAATACGCCCGAAACACCCGCAAAATCACATGCGTTGACCGTCCCCATGTAGGGCGTATCGAATACGCCCGAAAACACATGCAATGGTATTTATCGGGGCCACGCCGCGGTCGCCGGGCGTATTGCTATACGCCCCTACGGCATGGCATCACATTTTTATCG
>JBJECY010000048.1:0-48524 GCA_051871515.1 Muribaculaceae bacterium
TTCTTTACACATTATATAATATGCGCGCATAATAAAAAACGTTTCTCCCTATGATGGGAAAAACGCTTTTTATCGTTAATCAAAAATAAAAAGAGGTTTTGTTGATTACTTCTTTTTGCGATTACCGTAGCGGCTCATGAACTTATCAACACGGCCGGCAGTGTCAACGAGTTTCTGCTTACCGGTGAAGAATGGGTGCGATGAGCTTGTGATTTCGAGCTTAACCAATGGGTAGGTTACGCCGTCAATTTCGATAGTCTCTTTTGAAGCCACGGTAGAACGTGTGATGAAAGTCTCTTCATTTGACATATCTTTGAACACCACTTCGCGGTAGTTCTCGGGATGTATACCTTTTTTCATTTTATTGTTATGTTTAATTTATTAATCAAAAAAATTAGCGTTTGGTAGGACGCTTCATTCGTAATGGCGTGCAAATTTACAAACAATTTTGCTAATAACAAAAATATTTTGGCTAAAAGCTTGTGCTAATAGCCAAAATATTGTTATGAATGATGCATTTTAGCGCTGTATGCCGGCTTTTAGCCGTGGGCGCTTATACATTTTTGTGCTGTTCGCAAGTGTTGCGAGCCGCGTTGCTGTTTACTTAAACTCAATGAGAGGTTGGTTGGCAGCAATCACGTCGCCCTCGTTAACGAGGATTTTCTTCACTGTGCCTTCGATTTCCGACTCGATGTTGTTTTGCATCTTCATCGCCTCGTAAACAATCACGTCTTGACCTTTCTTAACGTGGTCGCCCGGTTTCACAAGCACTTCAATGATTGTGCCACCCATTGGAGCATCGAGTGTTGGGCCAGCGCCGTTATCATCGTCGGCAGCTTCGTCAGCGGCAGCGTTCTCGTTTTCAAACTCAATGAGAGGTTGGTCGGTAGCAATAGTCTCGCCCGGTTTCACCAAGATGCGGCGCACCTTGCCGGCAATTTCTGATTCAATGTTGTTTTGCATCTTCATTGCCTCGTAAACCATCACAGCTTGACCCTTAGCAATCACATCGCCCGGTTTCACGAGCAGTTCAATCACTGTGCCGCCCATAGGAGCATTGAGGGTTGGACCGCCTGCAGCGCTTGCGGCAGCTGGTTGCGGAGCCTTCTTCTCTTCAAACTCAATGAGAGGTTGGTCGGTTGCTATCACTTGTCCGGGTTTCACGAGTATTCTCTTGATTTTGCCTGTGGTCTCAGCCTCGATGTTGTTTTGCATCTTCATGGCTTCGTAAACCATAACCGGTTGTCCTGGTTTCACTTCGTCGCCAGGTTTCACGAGCAGCTCAATCACTGTGCCGCCCATTGGTGCGTTGAGTGTAGGACCGGTAACAGGAGCATCTTCGTCAATCACTGCAGTAGCGGCGGCAGCTGCTGGTTGGCTTTGCTGCGATGCGGCGTACTCTTCGGCGCGGCGATTGGTGAGGAACTTCTTGGCAGGAAGCGGCAGCAATTGCAGCAACAGGAATTCCATGTTGTCTTTAGCGAGCTTCACGTTGCCATATTCGGCGAGAGTTGGGTTCTCTGGGTCTTTGTATGAGCTTACGTCATAAGGTGTCTCAACGGTGGTGCCACAAATTTGGTTGCGGAATTCTGGGTCAACCGGCACCGGAGTTTTACCGTATTTACCAAGCACAAGGTCGATGAATTGGTTCGACTTGTTGCTGTAGTCAGGCTTACCGTTTTTGCGGTCAACGGCTACGTTAACGGCTTGTGCGCCCACAATCTGGCTTGTTGGAGTAACCAGAGGAACGAGACCGGCATCGCGACGAACCTTAGGGATAAGCTTCATGGCTTCTTCAAGCATGTCTTCAGCTCCAAGTGCGCGCAGGTTGGCCACCATGTTGCTGTACATACCGCCCGGTACTTCGGCGTGTTTCACAATCTCGTTGGGCTTTGGGAAACCAAAGTATGCCTCAATGGCGTGTGTTGCCTCAAGCATGGCTTCTTCGTCAACAGCCTTGCCTGCTTCAATGGCTTTGTCGAAGAGCGCATCGATTTCGGCAGGAAGTTCGTCGGTGAGTGGGTCGAAGTCTTTTGGGAATTTGTCTTTGTGCAAGTCAACTGCTGCCAAGCCTTTGCGTGCGTTGTAGAGTTCCTTGCGTATTTGTCCCACGGCTTGCATGTTGCACTCAAGCTCAATGCCAAGTTTCTTAGCAAAGATGTAGATGAGCTCAATAGCCGGAGCAGCCGAACCTTCGGCAAACCACCAGATGTTGGTGTCGAGGATGTCAACGCCGTTCATCATAGCCATCACGCATGATGCCAAGCCGTAGCCAGGAGTACAGTGTGTGTGGAAGTCAACAGGCACGTTCACGGCAGCTTTGAGTTTAGGTATAAGGGTGGCAATACGTGCTGGGTTCACAAGCCCTGCCATATCTTTGAGGGTGATGATTTTTGCGCCAAGATTTTCATATCCTTTAGCTTTCTCAACAAAGTATTCGTCGGTGAAAATCTTCTTGGCCTCACCGTTTGACGTGCTAAGTGAGTTGTCGTCTTTAGGGTCAACGGTGTAACATACGGCACCATCGGGGATACCGCCAAGTTTATTGATGATTTCCACTGATTCTTTCACGTTGTCAAGGTCGTTGAGCGCGTCGAAGATACGCATGATGCCAAGACCGTTTTTGATGGCTTCAACATAGAAACCTTCAATCACATTGGTAGGATAGGGCGCATATCCAAACAGGTTGCGTCCGCGAGAGAGTGCGGTGAGATATGAGCGATGTTTGTCGCCATTGAGTTTGTCGCTAATAGATTTCAGACGATACCAAGGCGACTCGTCGAGGTAACGCATTACAGAATCAGGCACGGCACCTCCCCATACTTCCATGGCATAGAAACCGGCTTCTTCATAATGGGGCAGGAGTGCGTCGATGCTTGATTGTGGCAGACGGGTAGCAAATAATGATTGTTGACCATCGCGTAGGGTCAAATCTCTAATTTTTAGTTTCCTCATATTTTAATGTCAATTAAAATTTTTTAATGGGGCTTTGAAATTTCTTTGCACGTCTTGTGTGTCTATTTCTTGGCCTTTGTTCTGCAAAGATAACAATTAATGTTAGAAAAGGTGCATTTTTGCCAATTTGTTTTGTGTTTTTTTGATAAATTTTTTGTGTATAATGTTGGCTGTTAGTCTGTAAGATGCTGCTGATGTGGGCGGCATTGATTTTGGGTGTGATTGTGGTGGGTTAACGAGGCGTTTTTGCGCGAGTTGATGCGTGGTTTCATTTCCCCGGAGGATGTGCGTGATAAGTGGCACAATAGGGTGTGAAGATAAAAACTTGATTTTTTGTAATGAATATGTGAAGTTTGTGTGCTAATCTTTTTATATCTTTGCATACAACGTGTATTACCTGTTGCCATGCCGTTTACCACGAGGACGTTAGTGCCTGCCAAGTGGAGATGAAACTCGGCGTAAGGCGGCAATTGGGTGGCGTGAGTGAGTTATGTATATTTTTTTGATAGATATATTTTAGTCAAGGCTCAGCTATGTTTGGATTGTTTAAGAAAAAGAGAAGCGACATAAAATTGCCTTATCACACCGAGGTGCATTGCCACATAATGCCCGGTGTTGACCATGGCGCGCGTGACGTGGAGCAATCGCTTGCTTTGATTAGGCACGAGATGGATTTGGGCATAAGCCGCATCGTCTTCACCCCGCATGTCACAGCCAATACTTTTGAAAATACCCCTCAAACTCTTGCCGAGGGATTTGCCAGCATCAAGGCTGCTGTTGAGGAAGCCGGGCTTGATGTTGAACTGTTTTATTCGGCTGAATATAGGCTCGACGACTATTGGATGGAGCAGCGCAAAAACAAGTGCTTGGTGCCAATGCTGGGCAATTATCTGCTTGTTGAAAACAATTTTCAGCAGGAGTTGCTGATGATGGACGACCTGATGTTTGAATTGCAACTTGAGGGATTCATTCCGGTGCTGGCTCATCCTGAACGCTATCCTTACTATGGATTCCGCCACGACCGTTACCGCTCAATGCACAATGCCGGCGTGAAGTTTCAGGTGAATCTGCTTTCGCTGAGCGGATATTTTGGGTCGGGTGCTCGGGCAAGTGCCGTGTGGCTAATCGACAATAATTTCTGCGATTTCTTGGGCAGCGATATGCATGGCGAGGAACATGCTTTGGTAATAAAAGAATATTTGCAATCAAAGGACTGGAGCAAAATGGTTGATAAACTGCAAGGTCGCTTGCTTAATGACGTGATTGGCCGATGAAGAAATTTGCATGCGTGGTTTTAGCGTCGGTGTTGGCGTGTGCTGTGGCAAGTGCTCAGCGCAACGAGGATGGTAATCTTTTTCGCCATCAGTTGGAACTTAGCGGAATGGCGGTGTCGAGAGCTTGGCTCGTTGATATTGCCTATCACTATAGACTTAACCCATTTGTTGGCGTGGGAGGGTCGGTTGGCGTGTGGGGAAATCTAATCTCGCAAGACGGTGCCTACGGTGATGGATGGCGCATGAGTTATAATTCAAATCAGCCCGAAAATGTGTTCCTGAGACCGTCGGTGAGTCTTTATAGCCCAATGCTGTTGTGCACCGGCGGCGTGGAGTGGAAGCTTTATGCTGAACCCGGAGTGGTATTGCAGGTGCCCTACGGACGTGCTTATGTAATCACCTATGATGCACAAGACCGTTATGTTGACGAGTGTGAGGTGACGTCGTCGCACGGCAAATGGGCTATGCCCGATTGCCGTTTAGGCGTGACCGCGCAGGCCCAGAAGTGTAGTTTCTCTATTGGCTATTACGTTTCAACACTCGACATTTATTCTGAATACAGAAGCATGAGCTTCAATGGCGAGCGCTTTGACTGGACTTTGCCAAAACATAAAATGCAGCAAGGCTTTTTTGTTTCGGCTTCTTATAATTTCTGAGATGTGCACCTTTTGATGCTTGAACGGGGCAGAGTGCCAATGGGCATCGGGTGCGCGGTTATGGAATGTGAAGTTTTCTTTAATTGTGATGCACAAATGATGTTGTGAGCATAGATTATTCTATGCCCAGACGTGCTTTCACATATTGCACTATGATGCGAGCTGTGGCTTCGGCACCCAGTTTCGATGAGTCAACCGAGAGGTCATAGGATTGTGCATCGCCCCAACGCTTGTCGGTGTAGAAGTTGTAGTATTCAGCTCTCAATTTATTCTTTTTCTCGGCGAGGGTTCGTGCCTCTTCAGGACTTTTGCAGTTTTCGCGAGCCATGATTCGCTCAATGCGTTGCTCAATGCTTGCGTGAATAAACACGCTGATGGTGTTGGGATTGTCGCGCAGCACATAGTCGGCTGTGCGGCCCATAATCACGCAACTGCTGCGTTCGGCAAGGGTGCTAATCACTTCACATTGCTGACGGTAGATGTTGTCGTTTGAGATTGGGGTATTGCTCACTAAAAACGAACCTCCGTGATATCCGGTGCTGAAAGCCACCAGACTTGAGAAGAAGCGTGGCGAACGCTCGTCGGCGGCCTCAAAAAAGTCGCTGTTCATTCCGCTCGACTTAGCTGCCTCGGTGAGCAGCTCTTTGTCATAGTAGTCAATGCCCAGAAGTTGTGCCACCAATCGACCAATCTCGCGGCCGCCGCTGCCGTATTGGCGGCCTATGCTTATCACATAATTGCTGCTTGAAGTGTTGTTTGTTGCCATATACTTGCTTTGTTTTGAGGCAAAAATATAAAAAATTATTTCATTTTGCAACACTTTGTGACGCACTGCTCATTATTTTCATCTTTTTCTTGAGGTGCAATCACATGAACTGCCGTTGACCAAATGGGGCGTTTCTTGTGCCATTTTCCATGATACAAAGCGAGCTGCCGGGGCTTAGTGGTGATTCACTGTGCCGGCAGCTCGCCTATTATGATTGGAGCTTGTTACTAACAGTCAGCTCTTTTTTTGAGGTGCGTGTGTTAGCCTCCGAAGTTGTCGTAATGTATGCTCGATGGGTCAACGCCAAGGCTGTCGAGCATCTTGTTCACTGCTTTGCTCATTGGGCCAGGACCGCACATGTAGTATTCAATGTCTTCAGGTGCATCGTGGTCTTTGAGGTAGGTGTTATACATCACTTCATGCACAAATCCCGGAGTATAAGCCACACCAGCTGCATCGGCTGCCGGGTCGGGACGGTCGAGTGCCAAGTGGAACTTGAAGTTCGGGAACTCTTTCTCTATGGCAAGGAAGTCTTCAAGATAGAACACCTCGTTGAGTGCGCGAGCGCCATAGAAATAGTGCATCACGCGGTCGCGCGTTTGCAGTGTCTTGGTCATGTGCATGATTTGTGCGCGCAGAGGAGCCATACCGGCACCGCCGCCAACCCAAATCATCTCTCGCTTAGAGTCGAAGATTGGGTGGAAGTCGCCATAAGGACCGCTCATCAGCACCTTGTCACCTGGCTTCAGCGTGAAGATGTAAGATGAGGCAATACCCGGCATCACATCTTGGAAGCCCACTTGTGGCTTGGGCTTGAACGGAGGAGTGGCAATGCGCACGGTGAGCATGAAGCGGTCGCCCTCAGCAGGGTAGTTGGCCATAGAGTAGGCACGCACTGTTGGCTCGGTGTTGCGGCATTTGAGCGTGAAGAGCCCGTATTTCTCCCAAGCCGGCAGATATTCGCCAATCGAAGCCTTGTCGATGTCTTTGTCGTAGTCGATATCGTAGGTTGGAATCTTTATTTGAGCATAGCTACCGGGGATGAAGTTCATGTGTTCGCCTTCAGGCAGAGCCACAATAAACTCTTTGATGAACGATGCCACGTTGTTGTTCGACACAACGGTACACTCATATTCTTTCACTTCGAGTACCGAATCGGGCACCTGAATCTTAAGGTTGTCTTTCACTTTTACTTGACAACCCAGACGCCAATGCTCAGCTTGCTCTTTGCGGCTGAAGTGCACGGTCTCGGTGGGGAGTATGTTGCCGCCGCCCTCAAGCACGCGGCATTTGCATTGTCCGCAGCTGCCCTTGCCGCCGCATGCCGACGACAGGAAAACGCCGTTGGCTTGCAGGGTAGATAGCAGTGTGTTGCCCGAGTCGGCTTCTACTTCTTTCTTGTCGTTGATGGTAAGGGTCACCTTGCCCGAGGCCACCAGATAGTGCTTGGCAACAAGGAGCACAATCACAAGTATGAGCGTGACAATGAGGAAGATGATGGCGCTCAGAGCCACTGTGAGGTTATTGATTACTAAGAATGTCATAGTTATTATATTTTAATACCAAGGAAGCTCATAAAGGCTATGCCCATGAGTCCGGTGATGATGAAAGTGATGCCTATGCCCTTGAGCGCAGCCGGGACATTGGAATATTGAATTTTCTCGCGGATGGCGGCGATGCCAACAATGGCTATGAGCCAGCCAATGCCCGAGCCTGCACCGTAAACCATTGAGGTCCATGCCGAGCCCAGGTCGCGCTGCTGCATAAACAGCGAGGCACCCAGAATGGCACAGTTCACGGCGATGAGCGGCAAGAAGATGCCCAGCGAGGCATAGAGCGATGGCGAGAATTTCTCAACAGCCATCTCAACCAGTTGAGTCATTGAGGCTATCACGGCAATAAACATTATCAGTCCCAAGAAGCTGAGGTCAACGTCTTTGTAGGCGTCGCCAAGCCAGCTAAGCGCTCCCGGCTGCAACACATAGGTGTTGAGCAGGTAGTTGATGGGCAGGGTCACCACAAGCATGAATGTAACAGCAACTCCAAGCCCAAATGCGGTCTTAACATTCTTTGATACTGCCAGGAATGAGCACATGCCCAAGAAGTAGGCAAATATCATGTTGTCGATGAATATCGAACGTATAAATAGATTGAGATTTTCCATTTGTCAAAAATAACGTAATTTGGTTAGCGAGTTACTTTTCTTGCAAATCTTTGTTGTGAGAGCGTTGCACCCAGATGATGCATGCCACGGTGATGAGTGCCATCGGTGGCAATATCATGAGGCCGTTGTCCATGTAGCCAAGGTCGTAGAGTGCTTGTGGCACCACTTGCACGCCAAAGAGTGAACCCGAGCCAAGAAGCTCGCGGAAGAAGCCCACAATGACCAGGATAATGGCATAGCCAATACCGTTGCCCACGCCGTCGAGAAATGCCGGCCATGGCTTGTTGCCAAGGGCAAATGCCTCAAGGCGTCCCATGAGGATACAGTTAGTGATGATAAGGCTTATGAACACTGAGAGCTGCTTGCTCACCTGATAGTTATAGGCTTTGAGCACTTGGTCAACAATGATTACCAATGCAGCCACCACCACCAGTTGCACAATGATGCGTATGTTGGTAGGGATGGTGTTGCGTATGAGCGAGATAATCACGTTTGAGAAAGCGAGCACGGCAGTCACCGAGATACCCATCACCAATGCCGGCTCAAGCTTGGCTGTGACGGCAAGCACCGAGCAGATGCCAAGCACTTGCACAATGACGGGGTTGTTCTTTGAGAACGGGTTGAAGAATACTTCTTTGATTTTTGTTGCCATAGTGTCAGTCCTCCTTGGTGTTTTGGTTCGACAAGTTGTTTAGGTATGCTTGATAGTCGGTGAGACAGTCGTGAAGCATTGATTGCACGCCCTTGCTGGTGATGGTGCCGCCCGAGATGGCGTCAACATAGTCGGCACCGTTGGTGGGCTTTTGTCCGGCTTTCATCACTTCCACTGGCAAGAACTCGCCGTTTTTGCTTATCTCTTTGCCTTGGAATTGGTCTTGGAAAGCAGGCTTTTCAATTTCTGCACCAAGGCCCGGTGTCTCGCTGGCGTGAGAGAAATAGGCTCCGTAGATGGTGCTGCCGTTGGCGTCGATTGACACATAGCCCCAGATGGCACCCCACAGACCTGCGCCTGAGAGGGGCACTATGTAGCGCACCTTGGCATCGTCGCCCACAAATTTATACACGGGCAGTTGTCGCTGGTCTTGCGGCTTTTTCATCTCTTTGGCCATGTCAATGGCAAAAGCTGCATCTTTGTCGTCGCTCACGGTGGTGCCGTTGCAGTCAATGATAAATGCTTCAGGTATATATTTATTATATGTGTCAATGACTTGGTCGTCGCTTGGCGCAACCACTCTCACTGCACTGAGCATTTGCTTCATCTTGTCAATCTTGATGTTCTCTTCTTGTTTTGGTTTCAAGGCTCCGTAAACCAGGGCGAGCACGGCTCCAACCGCAATCACCATAATGGCGGAGTAGAGAATAGTGTAGGTATTGCTTTGCTTATTCATGTCAGTTCCTCCTTATTTTGCTTTGGCGCGGTTGAGGCGGCGCTTGATGTTGGCGCTCACCACGCAGTGGTCGATGGTTGGTGCAAATGCGTTCATCAGCAGAACGGCGAGCATTGCGCCTTCAGGGAATCCGCCGTTGTAAACGCGAATGAGGATGGCAAACACGCCAATCAGGAATCCGTAGATGTATTTGCCTATGTTGGTGCGTGCTCCGGTGACGGGGTCGGTAGCCATGAAGACAGCTGCAAAGGCAAAGCCGCCGTAGCAGAGTTGGTCAATTGGGCTGAGCATGGTAGCCGGGAATGTGGGAGATGCACACAGGTTGGCAATGGAGCCCATCACCAAGCCGCCCACAAACACTGAGAGCATGATGCGCCACGATGCTATGCCGGTGGCAAGCAAGATGACTGCGCCAATGAGTATGCACAAGGTTGATGTTTCGCCCACCGAACCGGGAATGAGACCCAAGAATGCGTCCCAAGTGGTGATGGGGTCGCCCACGATGTTGGTGAGTTGCAGGGTGTCGCCCACGTTGGTGGCTGCTTGACCCAGAGGAGTTGCGCCCGAATAGCTGTCAACCAGCGAGCCTTGTCCCAAACCAAAAACGGGGTCAGTGGCCACAAAGGCTGCGTCGCCCGACATCTTTGATGGGTATCCAAAGAAGAGCACGGCGCGGGTGATGAGAGCCACGTTGAAGATGTTCATGCCGGTGCCGCCAAACACTTCCTTTGCAAAAATCACGGCAAAGGCGGTTGCCACTGCCACCATCCAAAGCGGAGTGTTGATCGGGCAGATGAGCGGAATGAGCAAACCGGTCACCAGGAAACCCTCGTTGATTTCGTGACCGCGTATCTGTGCGCCTATAAACTCAATGCCGAGACCAACAACATAAGATACCACTATGGTTGGCAACACGGCTGCGAGTCCAAAGACAAAGGTGTTGATAAACGATGCGCTTTGTCCAATGGCAAGGTAGTGCTGATAGCCAATGTTGTACATGCCAAAGAGCATGGCTGGCAAAAGGGCTATGACTACGATAATCATTGTGCGCTTCAGGTCGATGCTGTCATGTATTTGTACGCCAAGCTTGCCCGATGTGGAGTTTGGCGTGAATAGGAAGGACTCAAAACCATCGTAAACCGACTGTAGCTTGGCAAGTTTGCCGCCAGGCTGAAAGTTGGGTTTGATGTTGTCCAGTAATTTTCTTAAAGCCTTCACTTTGTTTATGTATTATTTGTTGTTTACGTTATTACAATGTAGAAATAAAGCCGTTGGCGGGGTGCCTTTGTCAGCACATCTCGTCGTGCAGGCGGTTGAGACCGTTGCGCACAATGCGTTGCAGCTCAAGCTTCGATGTGTCGGCAAACTCGGCAAGCGCAAAGTCTTCAGGAGCCACCTCGTAGATTCCCAGCTGTTCCATCTTCTCAATGTCGAATGTGATGATGGCTTTGATGAGAAATTCGGCGTAGATGTCCATCGGAATCATGCGGTCATATTCGCCTGCCATCACAATGGCACGTTCGCCGCCGTTGATTTTGGCGTCAAGCGATACGGCTTTTTTGCCGGCGAGCCAGCTTGTGAAGCTGCGATAGATGCTAAACTTCTTGGGGCTGAGTGAAGCCCATCCCATAAACTCGTCGGGGCGAGCAATGTTGGGGATGGCGGTGATTTGCCTGTAAGGGGCTTGCAGATAGTCGCTGATTGTCACAGGAGTGCCGGTGAGCACGTTGCCTGAGATGATGCGCGTGTTTTGGCTGTCGGCTGCGAGGTTGTCGCCCACAATGCTGCTGATGGGCGCGCCCATGATGCACTTCACCAGTTGCGGACTTTTCACGCTCTCGCCGGTTACTGCCACTGTGGTGCTGTAGTTGACCGTGCCGGTTGCCATAAGCTCGCCAATGCGTGCCACTGTGGTAACATCGGTGGTCCAAATCACTTCACCCTTGTTCACTGGCTTGATGTTGGCGGCTTGAATGCCGGCATTGCCTGCCGGGTGCGGACCGCTGAACACCACCGTGTTGCTGCTCTCAATCACGTTGCCGGGTTCGCAGCCCAGATACACGTTGCCTTGGGTGAGCTTCTTGAGAGCCTCAATGCCTTGGGCAATGTTCTTCTCTTGACCGTTGGTGTAGGTTGCCGATGGGGCAGCCAGCGGTGCCGAGTCGAAGCAAGTGACAAAGATGTCGCGCGGCGCTGCATTGGGGTCGGGCACAATGTCATAAGGGCGCTGGCGCAGCATAGCCCAGAGGCCCGACTGCAACAGTGCCGCCTTGACATCGGCGGTGGGGATTGTGCAACTTGCCTGCTTGCCGTCGCTCTCAATGATGATTGCTTCAATCTTGCGACGTTCGCCGCGGCGCACCTCTTTCACGGTGCCGCTCACAGGCGAGCAGACTTTGATAGAATCATGCGTCTTGTCGTGATAGAGAGGCTCGCCGGCAAGTACCTGCTCACCCTCTTTCTTCTCAAGCCGCGGAACGATGCCACAGAAGTCGTCGGGGACAACGGCATAAAGCTTGGCTAATGGCGCTTGTGCAATTGCTGTTTCTTCGATGGCTCCTTTCAAATTAAGGTTATAACCTTTCTTTAACTTTATTGTAGTCATTTGCTGATTAATGATATTACTTTTTCTAACTGACAAAGATATTAAAAAAAAATAAAATAGCACTGTAAGTGAGTCAAATAAATTACACATTAATATAATAATAGTGTTGTATGCTCTTAAAATGTGCGCTCGTGAGCGGCGTCAGGCGTCAGCTGCTCGCCGCCGCTCATATATAATAAAATGTGGTGGGTGCTCGTTATGATAATAAGCAAAAGCGGTGCTTTGTTGCAATGCGGCGCGGCAAAGCCCGGCAGCCGGGCCAATGGCAGGCGCCTGTGGGGCGGCTCAATCAGCCGCGTTGGTGTTAAAATGCAAATAAAACCAAAAAAAAACAGCAAAAGCGCTTTGTGTTATTGAAATATTTATAATATATTTGCAAAAGCATATCTAAGAAGGGCCAATGGAAGATGAGGCTGCGCGGGCAATTGTAGCCCAAAGTGCTTGATTGAAAATAGCCTATTTGAAAAACCCCGCCGCGATGTGCACAGGAATACTAAACCTGAAGATGAAAAAGTCTGGCAATATCATGAGAAAGGTAACAGCCATGGAAACTGCATCAGAGGGTTAAGGCTTGAGGTGAAAACAATAAAAAAGAACCCAAAATAGGAACTTATTAACACTATTAATAATTTAAATCATCAAAAACTAACAAATTATTTAATTATGGAAGCTCAAAAGCCTAACAAACCAGCTAAGGCCACTGCTAAGAAAAAGGGTGGTATTAACGCATTTTTGGTAATTATCCTTTGTTTTGTTGCATCAGTATGTATGTACGTATTCGTACTTGGTGCAGATTCTAACTTCGAGAACGGTCACCCAGTTAACTTGCTCGGTACTGTACACGAAGGTGGTTTCGTGGTTCCAATCATCTGGGGTCTGTTGTTCCTGGTAGTTGTTCTCTCAGTAGAACGTTTCATCGCCCTCTCAAAGGCTACCGGCAAAAAGAGCACTGACAAGTTTGTATCTGACCTTAAGAAAGCCCTCGAAAACGGCAATGTAGCTGATGCTAAGAAGGTTTGCTCTGACCAAGGTGGTGCAATTGGCAACGCTGTTCTTTGCGCAGTAAACAAGTATGAGGAGATGCTCACTGAGACTACTCTTAAGAAAGAAGACCGCGCATTGGCAATCCGCAATGCATTGGACGAAGGTATCAACTTTGAAATGCCAACTCTTCAACAGAACATGCCAATCATCTTCACCAACACCACTCTGGGTACTCTTATGGGTCTGTTCGGTACTGTGCTCGGTATGATCAAGTCATTCTCTGCTCTTGGTAACTCAGGTGCTCCTGACTCTTCAGCTCTTTCTCAAGGTATTTCTGAGGCCCTTGTAAATACCGCTTCTGGTATCGCAACTGGTGCGCTCGCCGTTATCGCTTACAACTACTACGACACTAAGATTAACGACATCACCTACAAGATGAACGAAGCAGGTGCTGCCATCATCGCCGTATTTGAAGCTAAGGCATAACGCTTGAAGGAATATTAATTGAGAAACAAAACAAAAAAAGCAAAAACCAACTATGAAAGTTAAGACAGAGAAAAAGAAACCATTCATCGATATGACTGCGATGAGTGACGTTACTGTGCTCTTGCTTACCTTCTTCATGTTGACCTCTACATTCCTTCAAAAAGAACCTCTCACCGTAATCACTCCTGCATCAGTATCAGAAGAGAAGGTGCCCGAGCAAAACTTGATTACTGTGCTTGTCGACACTGACGGTAGAGTGTTCCTGGCTCTCGCCGGTGACAAAGACTCTACACAATCAAGCGATAAAGTTCGTGTGGAATTGTTAAAGAATGTAGTTGCAGAATACAATAAGCAGAATCCGAGTGCAAACATTACTCTTACTGCAGAGCAATGTGCAACTTTTGGACAGATTCACATGTTTGGCTTGCCAATTAAGCAACTCCCGCAATGGCTCAGTATGACTCCTGACCAACGCGACGAGGCTATTGACCCAACTAAGAATCCAAACTGCGGTGTTCCAATCGACATGAACGAGGATGCCAGCAAACCTAATGAATTCCAAATCTGGATGAAAGCAGCTTACAACACGTCGAACGACAACCTGCAAACTGCTATCAAACAGGGTAAAGGTATTGCCATCAAAGCTGACGGCTCAACACCTTACTCTATTGTTCAGGTGGTTATGGATAATCTCCAGACTCTCAAGATGAATAAGTTTACATTGTTAACAGCATTAAAAACTGAATCAGAATAATCATGGCAAAAGGAAAGACATATACGGAGAAAAAAGACGTACGCGTCGACTTCACCCCTATGGTGGACATGAACATGCTTCTGATTACGTTCTTCATGCTGTGTACCACAATGATTAAATCTCAAACCCTTCAAATCAGTTTGCCATCAAACGAGAAGGTTGAGAAGAAAGATCAGAATAAGGTAAAGCAATCAGAAGCTATAACAGTGATTCTTGACAGTGAACTGAACAAGGACGGTGTTCCTGTAAAAGATTTTGTTTACTACTACGAAGGTATGCCTGAGGTAAGCCAAGAAGGTACAGAAATAGTAAGTAACATGCAGGAAATTGCCTTCTTGCCAAACGAAAATGGTAAGGCTCAAGGTATCCGCGCCGTGTTCCAGGAAAGAAACAAGCAAGTGCTCGAAAAAATTGCTGAATTGAAGGTAAGGTGGAAAGCAAAAGAAATCTCTGACTCGGTTTATCAAGCCAAGGCAAAGGAAATTCGCAACGACTCCACTCTCACTCGCCCTGTTGTTATCATCAAGGCTACTCCTAATGCAAGTTACACAAGCTTGGTTACTGCGCTCGATGAAATGCAAATCAACAACATCAGCCGTTATCAAATTGACCGTATCAACGAAACTGACTCGGCTATGATGACTCCTTATTTGTTGAAGCGTTTGAACTCTAAGAAGTAAGATCGAAATAATATGTTGAATTATTAAAATCAGAAAGGAATTTAATTATGGCAAAAAATGTAGATCTTACATCAAAAGAATGGTGCGACTTGGTATTTGACGGCCGTAATAAAGAATACGGAGCCTATGCCCTTCGCATGGACTCAAAGCCTCGCCACCTCAAATCATTCATATATACATTGATTGGTGCTCTCGTTATTGGTGTTGTAGCATATTCTTATATGAAGGTTGCTGCTTACATTGAGGAGCAACGCATTCTTGAAGAAGCTAACCAACAGGAAGTGCTCTTTGAGGCTGCTGAAGAGGAAGAACCTGAAGAAGAAGAACAAGAAAAGTATGAAGAGCAACAACCTGAAGCTCTTCCTGAGGAAATCCTTAACACAGTGAAGGTTACCGAGCTCCTTATTGCTAAGGACGAGGAAGTTCGCTCAGAGGACGAAATCAAGACTCAGGATGAATTGAAGGAAACTCAAACTGCTTTCGGTCAATCTGACTTCGATAAGGGTACTGACGACCGCAATGTAACTCGTGAACACAAAAACGAGGTTATTGTAGAAGAAAAGAAACCTGAACCAGTTAAGGAAGAAGTATTCAAGGCTGTAGAGCAAATGCCTACATTCCCTGGCGGTGAAGCTGCCTTGATGAAATGGTTGCAAGGACATATTAACTATCCACCAGTTGCGATGGAAAACAACATCCAAGGTAAGGTTATCGTACAATTCGTTGTTACTAAGACCGGTAAGGTGGGTGAAGTTAAGGTTGTTCGTTCAATCGACCGCTCTCTTGATACCGAAGCAATTCGTGTATGTAAAGAATTACCAGACTTCATTCCTGGCCGTATGAATGGTCAACCAGTGAATGTATGGTACACACTTCCTGTAGTGTTCAAGCTTCAAGGTACTAACTAATTGTGATTGATTCACGAAATTTAGTATAGAAGTTAATATAGATGCCGTTGGTGCTCATGCATCAACGGCATTTTGTATTACTACGGTGAGTGTTGCAATGTGAGCAAACAGGTGGGATGCTTTACTTGTCTATGTTTTCTTGCCCATATTATTTTGCCTATAATCTTTCGCCTATATTTTCTTGTTTATATTATCTTGCTCATATTATCGTCTATATTTACCTGCCTATATTTTCTTGCTCATAATTACTTGCCCGTAATTACTTGCTCATATTTTTTCGCTCATATTTTTTTGTCCATAATTACTTGCCCATATTATCATGCCCATATTTTTTCGCCTATATTTTTTTGCCCATATTATCTTGCCATATTATCTCGCCATATTATCTCGCTCATACTCTCTTGCCCATACTTTTCGCCCATATTATCTTGCCATATTATCTTGCCATATTATTTTGCCCATATTATCTTGCCCATGTTATTTTACCACTATTATTTTACCACTATTATCTCGCCCATATTATTTTGCCAGTATTATCTTGCCTATGTTATCTTGTCCATATATAAAATTAGTGTATAGGTTAAAAATCTTTGGGGCGTAATATAGATGCTTTTTGTTTTCTTTTGGCGAAGGTGACTGCTGGGGGTAACTGCCTTAAAACATCAATGGCGTGTTGAAGTGGGGGCTAATTATGTGCCAATTGTGCTTGGCTTGTCTTTGAAAACTATTTCCGACGTCATCCAGTTTAATATGTTAGTCGGTCACCAATAATTGATTTTGATGCCATTGCAGTTTTGATTCTTCCTTTTTTGTCGTTGAAATAAATCACAATTCCCGTTGCCCCAATACTTGTTTCAATCACTTTAATATAATACATTTCAATCGATTTATTGCTTATAAACAACCTATCACACGTTTGCGGTCTTTTTAGGTTTTCTCAATCGTTTGCGGTGTTAATTGTGATTCATTATGGTGCTTGGCAGGGTATCTTGTTGTGTGATGCGATTGGTGCATTTGGCTGTTGTATTGCGTTTTTGAATTTCTTAACCATATTTTGAGTAAAATTTTTGGCTTAAATATTCTATTCTTACGCCAATTTTATTTAACTTTACGGAAAATATTGTGTTTGTGGCATAATGTGCCTTTGGTGAGGTTGCCGGAGGCGTAAAATGAGCCATGAAATGCAGTTGTTATAACTGATAATAATGGAACAAAAAGAGTATAAAAAAGACACAAAGGGCAACAAGAAGAGCATCAGAGTGATGTTTGGCCTTTTTATGATATTCATTTATATGGGTATGGGCATCTTGGTGCTTTTGGGCTATTTTGATTATTTGCCCACATGGGCACGCTATTCACTGGGCACATTGTTTATTGTTTACGGTGCATGGCGTTGTTACCGCTACATCAGTGGCATTGACGCAAGGGTGTGAGCGTTGCCGCGATGCATTTGGTGCCTGACTACCATAACCGGGCTTGGTGACGCGGCAAATGTGTTGATTTTATATTGGTATTGTTTTATATTGTGAACTATAAAGAAATTGATTGTACGATGAGAAAAATAACAATGTCATTAGCTATGGCATCGCTGACGTTGGCGATGCTGATGTCATGCGGCAAAAGCAAGTCAACTGGGGTGGAAGATACCACTACCAGCGGCATGACTACAATAGTGTGCGATCAGTCGTTTCAAAACATCTTGAACCAAGAGATTGAGGTGTTTGAGTTTCAGTATCCCAATGCCAGCGTGATACCGTTTTATGAAGACGAGAGTGCAGCCATCGACTCGTTGATGCAAATGAAGACTCGTCTCATTATCACAGCTCATGAGCTTTCTCAGGAGCAAAAGGACTATTTGAAGTCGAAAAACCGCCCGGCACGCACTCAGCGCCTTGCGGTTGATGCAATAGCACTGATAGTAAACCGCGATAATGACATCGACGAATTGACGATGGAGGACCTGCGTGACATCTTCAGTGGCAAGGTGATGACATGGGGCGAGATTACACCCACCAAGCTTAAACGTGACAGCATTGCTGTGGTGTTTGACGGCAGCGGCTCAAGCGTTACACGCTACATGCGCGACTCTTTGCTCAATGGCAAGCCGTTTATCAAAAACGTGTATGCTCAAGGTTCAAGTGATGCAGTGTTCGACCTCGTGGCAAAGCGCAAAAATGCTTTGGGCATTGTTGGCGTGAGCTGGATTACAGCCGACATGAAGGGCAAGAGCGAACCGGTGGAACAGCGAGTTGAGAACCTCAATCAAAACGACACTACCACCATCGACTTTGAAAACAGCCGCATAAAGGTGCTTAAAGTGCGCCGCGACGATGAGTTGATTGGCTATAAGCCTTATCAAGTGTACATTTATGATGCGCGTTATCCGCTCTATCGCAGCGTTTATGTGACTTGCACCGGTCCTGTGGGAGGTTTGGCTCAAGGCTTCTATTGCTTCCTCACCGGCTTTATTGGTCAAAAAATCATTCAGAACACCGGCGTGCTGCCCGCAGCCATTCAGCCGCGCGTTGTGAGCATTGATTAAACCTTTAGCTCACAAATAAAGTCAAAACTTACAGAAACGAGAACAAGAAAATAATTTAATAACAATAATCACAATCAAGACAGAAATGAAACTTAAGATTTTTGCAATCCTTTTATTAGGTGGCTCTCTTATGAGCAATGCACAAGGTTACCAGGATGGTATCGAGTATTTCAAGGTAGGCAAGATTGACAATGCCAAGGAACTGCTCGACAAGAACCTTAATGATCCTAAAACTGTAAAGAGTGAGGCATATTGCTACCTTGGCCACATTGAGGCTGTTAAGGGTAATGTGTCGGGTGCACGCGACTACTACAACAAAGGTATCGCTGCCAACGCTGAGGACCCATTCAACTATATTGCACTTGGTGCCCTCGACCTGAAAGCCAATAACCCAAAGGCTGCTGAAGAGCAATTCAAGACAGCTTTGAAGTTTGCTAAGAAAAACGCATCGGTTTATGTGGCTATTGCACGTGCTTACTACGATGCCGACCCAACTGTTTATGCTAAAGAACTTGGCAAGAACATTGAAAAGGCTCGCAAGACTGATGCCAAGAACCCGGATATATATATCTTTGAGGGTGACATGAAGGCTGATGAGAAGGATAACGGTGGTGCTGCCGGTCAATATGAGCTTGCTTTCAACTACGACCCAAATAATGAAGAAGCTTATGTGAAGTATGCCAATACTTACTTCTTTGTAAATCCTGAGATGGCAACAGAACGTCTTGAGGAACTGTTGGCTAAGACTCCAAATTCGGCATTGGCACAACGCGAACTTGCTGAAAAGTATTACGAACGCGACCTTGGTTCAAAGGCTGCTGAGCAATATGGCAAGTATATCCAAAACCCTAACCACTTCAAGCAAGACGAAATCCGTTACGTTCAGCTGATGTTCTTCGGTCAAAAGTATCAAGAATCATATGACTTGGCAAGCCGTATTCGTGCATCGGTTGCAGCAGGTGATAAGGACAACTTCTTTATGTGCCGTATGCAACTCTACAACATGGTTGCTCTTGAAAGATGGGCTGAAGCAGAAAAGTACGGTGCAGAGCTGTTTAGCTTGAACATCCCTGGCACTGAATACGCTTCAAAGGACTTTGTTGACTATGCAGCTGCTCTTAAGAATGTGGGCAAACATGAAGAATCAATTGCTCAATATGAGAAGGCCGTTGAATGCAATCCTAACAACATTGACTTGGTTCGTGACCTTGTTGACGTTTACGACGAAGCAGAAAACTTTGAAAAGGCTGCTTACTACTACAAGAAAGTTGTTGACAGCGAAGACTGCAAGGCTAATGACCTCTATGTGATGTCAACCAAATATTTCAACTGGGCTGTTACAACTGAGGATGCTGCTAAGAAGGCAGAGGCAATTGATGGCGCACGCAAGTATGCTGCTATGGCCAACGAACGCGTTCCTGGCAACTATCGTATCGTTCAACAACAAGCTAAGGTTGAAAACCTTGCCGGTGAGACCGATAAGGCAGTTGAATACTACAACGCAACATTGCAAATCCTCGACGAGAAGGAAAATTCAAAGGTTGAATACAAGGATGTTTACATTGGCATTTATGCAAATCTTGCTCGCATAGCGTTTGACAAGAAGGATACTGAAACAGCTAAGAGCTACTACATCAAGTGGCTTGATGTTGACCCAGAGAACGCCGACTTGCGCAAGTATGTTGAAACACTCAAGTAAAAAACTGGCTTAAAAAAGGTTGATAATCAATAGACCTTTTTAAATAATTAAGGTGCGGCATGAGATTGCTTGTGAGCAATTGCATGCCGCACTTGTTGTGTGCCGAGCGCTTTTTGTGAGCTAAGGTTTGATAATGTTGCATTTTTGCAGTAATTTTGGTGAATAATAAACTAATTATGAAAATAAACATAGTTGCTGAGATGAAATTACATAGAATGTTTATGCTGTTGGTGCTGGTGGCATCAACGTTTGCCGCTGTGATGCTTGCACAGGGCAGAATGTCAAATTCCACACGCGCGTTTCTCAATCACAAAGATGCTTTGCGGCAGGATAGCACCCAGGCAGTTGAGAGTGCACCCAGAGCATCAAGACACGGTTTGCGTGCTGCCAAAAGCGAACGCAGAGGGATGCGCAGCAACGCTATGGTGCCGGTGAAGAAAGTCAACGGCGAAGAAACGGTGCAAGTTTTTGTGAACATCAATGCCGGCGGTGAAGCCATCATTGACAGTATAGAAGCCATTGGGGCACAGGTGAACGGCGAGTTTGGCAACATACTCACAGTGACCGTGCCGGTGAGTGGCATTGAACGGTTGTCGCAGCTTGGCAATGTGCGCCAAGTGTCGGTGGCACGCCGTGCACGTCTTAGCACTGACAAGCAGCGCAGCACCTCGAATGTTGATAAGGTGCTTGCCGGCTCAGGACTAAGCATGCCATATAGTGGCAAAGATGTGGTTGTGGGCATAATTGACGATGGCATTGATTTCAACCATTTAGCATTTAAAGATGCCAACGGCAACACTCGCGTGAGCCGTGTGTATATGCCAAATGGCAGCGGCAATGCTCCTGTGGTGAACGGTCACACTTTGCCCGGAGCCGATTATACCACACCCGAGGAGATTGCGCGCCTCACAACCGATGACGATAGCGAGTCGCATGGCACACATACATCGTGCATAGCAGCCGGAACTAAAGTGGGCAACTATGGCGGCATGGCTCCAGATGCCGATATTGTGCTTTGCGGTTTAGGAACCGACCTCTCTGATGCTAACATTGTTAATTCAGTAAACTACATATTTAATTATGCCGAAAGCGTTGGCAAACCTGCTGTGGTGAACATGAGTTTTGGCGACCATATAGGACCGCACGATGGCACGAGCGACTTTTGCAAAACGCTTGATAGCATGTGCGACAATGGCAGGCTGATGGTGCTTGCTGCCGGCAACGAGGGCGATTATGCGTTGCACTTTTCAAGCGTTTTTGAGGGAAGCGCCACTACGCAATCGTCGCAAAAAGCTGTTTTGCTCACCGACTATGATTGGCAAGGGGGATATTATGATGCAGCCATTGATATATATGGCCGCGATAGCCGCTCTTTTACGTTCCAGTATGTGGTGGTTGATGCCACAGGCAAGCAACTTTGCCTTTCGCCCAAGCAAACGCTCAGTGCAAATGGAACGGTGTTTAATATGAGCTCACACAGCACATTTATGAATTACTACGATGGCTCTGCCACTGCTTATGGCGTGGTTGATGCCAATAGTGGTAAATACAATATATATTTGGAAATTCAAGCTGAGACCACTTCAGATAACGATGCCGATTGGTATCTCGGGTTGTTGTTCTGGGGCGTTTCAGGGCAGCAGATTGATGGATGGGATATTGAAGGTTACACCGATTTCACCAATCTTGGCTACGACAGTTACATCAATGGCGACTCTGAGATGTCGATTAGCGGCATGGCAACAGGCGAAAACACCATCTCGGTGGGAGCTTTTGCGGCAAAGACATCTTATAAAGCCGTTAGCGGTGAGACCTATTATTATCTCAATTTCACAGAATCTCAGATTGCTTCGTTCTCAAGCTATGGACCTGATGCAAATGGCGTTCAGCGCCCTGATATATGCGCCGATGGTGTCACTGTGGTGTCGGGCGTTAATGGCTATGACAGTAATACAGTGAGCAGTGGTTATAAGTATCTGGCTGCTGAGGTGAAAGATGATTCGGGCAAGATGCATTATTGGGGCGATATGTTGGGTACGTCGCAATCAGCCCCTGAAGTGGCAGGAATATTGGCATTGTGGTTGCAGGTGAATCCTCAACTTGATGCTGCCGATGTGAGAGACGTGTTCCAACAGACTGCCATCAGAGATGACAACGTGAATGACAGCAAGCGCTGGGGATATGGAAAGATTGATGCGCTTGCCGGCATAAAATATGTGCTGTCGTCGGGTATAAACCGTGTGAAAACCGATGAAAGCAACATGACGCTCTATCGCAATGCTGCCACAGGATTATATGAGGTGTATGCACCCGGTGATGACTGCGTGAAACTGAGCGTATATGCCATTAGCGGGCGGCTTGTTTATCAAACATCGCTCAATGTGAGTGGCGGTGTGGCAAGTGTTGACTTGGCTGCGGACTTGGAGCCGGGCATTTATGTTGCAAAACTTAATGGCAAGAATTGTCACAACTCACTTAAACTGGTGGTGAAGTGATAAGGCGATTTGCACATATTATAATATTAGTGGCGTTGCTGCCGGTGGCGCTTTCTGCGGCATCGAGTGGCAGAAACGTGCTCTCGGCGCGCTCGCAATGCAGGTTGGCAGCAAAAGAATTTGTTGCCGAAGATGCAATGTTGCCATGTTTTGTGAGCGTTGACGCTGATAGCGTGTATAGTCTGCTGCTTGACATGGGAGTGGAAGTGAATCACCGTTTCGGCAACGTAGCCACCGTGATGATTCCTCGCAATGCGTTGCAGCGAGTGAGCAACTTGGCGCACGTGAAAAGCGTGCAATTGGCTCAGACACTGAGCGTTGATAATGACCATGCGCGAGCAATGACCCATGTTGACGAAGTGCATAATGCCCAAGGGCTAACTATGCCATTCACCGGCAAAGATGTGGTGCTGGGCATGGTTGATGTGGGCATCGACTTCAATCATGCGGCGTTTGCCGATGCCGACGGCAACAACCGTGTTAAGGCGGTGTATTTGCCTTCAGATAACAGTGGCGACGCTCCCGAGGTTGACGGCAATAAACTGCCGGGCTCGTTTTTCGATACGCCGCAGAGCATTGCTGCTTTGCAAGCCGATTGCGATAACGAGAGCCACGGAACCCATACCACAAACACTGCAGCCGGACGTAATTTGGGCAATCCCTATTATGGTGTGGCACCTGATGCACAGTTGGTGCTATGCGCTATGCCCGAAGAACAACTCACTGATGTGAATATTGCCAACTCGCTTGCATTCATATTTGATTATGCGCGTAAAGCCGGGTTGCCGGCGGTGGTTAACATGAGCCTATCATCGACAAGCGGTCCGCACGACGGCACCTCAATGTTGAGCCAGGTGATTAGCAACGTCACTGGCGAGGGCCGTTTGTGTGTGCTCTCGGTGGGCAATGATGCTCAGCAACGAACTCGCCTTACAATGCAGTTTAATGCCGATGACGACATCAAAAACACATTTTTTGAAAATTACTATGCACGCAACTCGGTGCTTGGATGCTGCGATGTGTGGAGCAGCAATCAAGAGCCTTTTAAGGTGCAATTTGTGTTTTACGACCGTAGAAGCAAGTCTATTGTAAGCAGCACCCCGTGGTATGAGGTGGGCGATGGCGATGATAATAATGCTGTCATCATTAATGTTGCTGATTGTGAGGTGGTTGACAACGTGTTTGTGGGCAATATTGCGTTTGCCTCGTGCATAGGAGATAACGGTAAAGCCGAGATTTACACCGAGTTCAACGTGCAGTGCGGTAGTGATGCCGATGAAGCCTCGAACTATTATATGGGTATGCGCTTTTGTGCTCGGGAAGGCGTTGAGCTAAACGCTTGGACCAATCGCGGCACCTTGATGGTGAGCAATGGCATCTCGGGCTGGATTGGCGGCAAGCCTGATGGCAACATCAGCGACTTGACCACAGGCGAGGGCGCCATCTCGGTGGGAGCGTATTGCTCAAAGACCACCGTGCAGCAGATTGAGGGCGTGGGACAATATGACAAAAACGTGGAGGGCGACATGGCATTCTTTTCGAGCTATGGCAAAGACATGAACGGCATCAGCCGCCCAACGGTCACAGCCCCGGGATATGCGGTGGTGTCGGCAATGAACAGATACGACAAAACAATAGAAACCAATGAAATGGCATTGCTGTCGGTGACTGACGGCAGCAACTATTATTGGGGTGCAAAATACGGTACGTCGCAGTCAGCACCGGTTGTGACTGGCACTTTGGCAATGTGGCTGCAAGCCAACAGCAGTTTGACGCCCGAGCAAGCCATTGAAGTGATGCAGAACACCAGCCGCCGCGATGATTTTGTGCTCAGTGGCAACGCAGAGCAGTGGGGGTGTGGCAAGATTGATGCCTTGCAGGGGCTGCAATATCTGCTTGGCGGCGGCAGTGGCATTGATGATGTGAGCAATAGGCTGTGGCAGGTGGCTGTGTGCGGCGGCATGGTTGTCATAATGGCTCCATGCAATGGCAAGGCGCGGCTTAGAGTTTATGACCTTGCCGGAGCCGAAGTTTTTGCTGCCGATTGCGTGATTGACGGCGGTGTGGCACGCGTGCCAATTGATGTGACACACGGCGCTTATGTGTTGACGGTGAGCATGGAGCATGCAAGCCATGCAATGAAAATGATATTTTAAACATATAACAGATAAATAGTTAGCAAGATGATTGACTATATCAAGGGAATAATTGAAGAAAGCAATCCTGCATATTTGGTGGTTGATAATCATGGCATAGGTTATATGCTAAATGTTTCGCTCACCACCTATTCGCAACTGCAAAACCAGCATAGTGAGGTGAAACTATATGTTTATGAAGCCATTCGTGAAGACTCGCATGTGCTGTATGGGTTTGCTGAGCGACGTGAGCGTGAATTGTTTGTGTTGCTCATCAGCGTGAGTGGAGTGGGCCCCAACACAGCGCGCATGATTCTCTCGTCGTACACTACCGGCGAGGTTGAGTCGATTATAGCCACAGGCAACACATCGATGCTGAAATCGGTGAAGGGATTGGGCGTAAAAACGGCACAAAGAATAATAGTTGACTTGAAAGATAAAATAAATGTGGTAGATAGTTCGTTAAGTAATAAAGTTAGTGCATCAACCGAGTCGTTTGAAGAAGCTATGGCGGCATTGGTGATGCTTGGCTTCACTCAGACAGCCACACAAAAGGTGCTGAAAAAGCTATTTGCCTCGCAACCCACCTTGAGTGCCGAGGATGCCATTAAGCAAGCGCTCAAGATGATGTGATGCAAAGTGAGTTGTGTGCTTTGGTAGAAGCATCAATTTTTGTGATGAGCTGTTACAGGCGGTGCTAAGCCGCTTTGGCGGTGGGCTGTGTGAGGCGGTACTGTGACATTATTAGCAGAATCAATGGGTAAACGATATCGCTTTAACTACATAAAGAGCAGAATGCTGCTGTGTGTGATGGTGTGCGGAGTGCTTGTGTACTCTGCGCTCCGTGGCGATGTTTTTGCGCAGTATGTAGAATCGAAGCTTTCTCCGCCACCCTCAATGCCCACTAAGAGCGTTGCCGGCAAAAACCAATCAACCGATTCTCTCGACATGCATTATAAGGTGCGCCAAACCATTCCCACTGATTACGAAAATCTTGGCGAAGGCAATTATGCTGTTGACCTTAACAATCCTCGTAACATCACCACCGAAGCCGAGTATGATGCCCAAACCGGTATGTATGTGGTGCGCACCAAGCTTGGCGACAAGGAGTTGACCACGCCATTTGTGCTCTCGGCTGACGAATATAACAACATTGAGCTGCGCAAGTCGATGCAGCAATATTATAATCAGCGCAATAGCCTCACGGCAGAAGAGAACCAGAAAGACCCGTTTAATTTCCTGGATATGCAATTCGGGCTTGGTCCGCTCGACAAGGTGTTTGGTCCTGGTGGCGTTCAGCTAAAGACCCAAGGTTCGGTGAAAGTGAACATGGGCATCAAGTCGAATAAAACCGACAACCCTGCGCTCTCGGTTGATGCGCGCCGCAAGACATATTTCGACTTCGACCAACAGGTGCAAGCCAACATCAACGCCTCGGTTGGCGACAAGATGAAGTTCGACATGTCATATAACACCGGCGCCACATTCGACTTCGATAACAAGAATCTGAAGCTTGCCTATGAGGGCAAAGAAGATGAGATAATAAAGAATATTGAGGCGGGTAATGTGAGCATGACCACCGGTTCGTCGCTCATCAAGGGTAGCGCGTCGCTGTTTGGTATAAAAACCAAGTTGCAGTTTGGCAAACTTACTGCCACGGCGTTGGTGTCGCAACAGAACTCACAGACCCAAACGGTGAACACCCGCGGCGGTGCTCAAACTCAGGAATTTACCGTTACCGCCGACTCTTACGACCAAAACCGCCACTTCTTCTTGGCGCATTGGTTCCGTGACAACTACGATAAGTTTGCCTCAACGTTGCCATTGGTGTCGAGTGGCATCAACATCACTCGCATTGAGGTGTGGGTGACCAATAAACGCAACGATTACAGCCAGTCGCGCAACTTGGTGGCATATATGGATGCGGGCGAGTCAACGCGCCTTGCCAACTCGCATTGGGTGGGCAACCCTTCGATGGCTGTGCCTTGCAATGCATCGAACAACCTTATTAGTGAAATCAATACCAATTATCCCGATGCACGCTACATCGACCAAGTAGCCACGGTGCTTGAACCGCTTAGCGTGTATGGGTTTGAGGGCGGTCGCGACTATGAAAAGGTTGAGAGTGCGCGGTTGCTGTCAACCTCAGAATATACGCTCAACAACACGCTTGGTTACATCTCGCTCAAAACGGCTCTCAACTCTGATGAGGTGCTTGCCGTTGCCTATCAATATACCTATCGCGGACAAACCTATCAGGTGGGCGAGTTCGGTAGCGATGTGGCATCAACCAAGCAGTCGCTCTATGTGAAATTGCTTAAGGGCACCACCATTTCCACTAAAATGCCTATGTGGGACCTGGCGATGAAGAATGTGTATTCGCTTGGCGCTTACCAGATACAGTCAGGAAACTTCAAGCTCAACATCAAGTATATGAGCGACACCACCGGCACCTATGTCAACTATTTGCCAGTGGGCAGCATCAGCGGCACACCGCTCATCAGGGTGATGAACCTTGACCGCCTTGATGCCAACAACCAAACCAACCCCGACGGCCGTTTCGACTATATTGAAGGTTACACCGTAAGCTCATCTACCGGTAGGATAATTTTCCCTGTTGTGGAACCCTTTGGTGAACACTTGGCAAACAAGATTGGCAATGCCAGTTTGGCAAGTAAATATGTCTATCAGGAGCTTTATGACTCAACGCTCACGGTGGCACGCCAATTCCAGGACAAGAACAAATTTGTGCTTGTGGGTGAGTATCAGGCTTCCAGCGGGTCGCAAATCAGGCTTAACGCCATGAATGTGGCGCGCGGGTCGGTGGTGGTGACTGCCGGCGGCGTCACGCTCACTGAGAACAGCGATTATACGGTTGACTATAACATGGGTATAGTAACCATCTTAAACCAAAGCATCATTGACGCAGGCACAAGCGTTAGCGTGACCCTTGAAAACCAATCGACTTACAGCACTCAGCGCAAGACCCTTTTGGGACTTGACTTAAACTATAAGTTCAACAAAAACTTCAATGTCGGTGCCACGGTGATGCATTATGGCGAGAAGTCGCTCACTGAGAAAGTGTCGATTGGCGATGAGATAGTGAACAACACCATTTGGGGCGTAAACATGTCGTATAACAACAGCTTCATGTGGCTCACCAACCTCATCAACAAGATACCCACAGTGAACGCCACGGCACCATCTACGCTGTCGTTTAAAGGCGAATTTGCTCAATTGATACCTCATCAGCAAAAAACCGGCTCAAACAAGGGTAGCTCATATATCGACGATTTTGAGTCAACCCAGTCGGGGCTCGATTTGCGTTCGCCTTACTCGTGGTTCCTTTGCGCCACGCCTTATGATAATACCTCAAATGCCTTGTTCCCCGAGGCTGCTCTCAGCAACGATGTGGCTTATGGCAAGAACCGTGCTTTGCTCTCATGGTACTACATTGACCGTATGTTCACCCAGCGTAACAGTTCGCTTGCGCCGGGCTACATAAAGAATGATTTGGCTCAACTCTCTAATCCCTATGTGCGCGAGGTCACTTATGCCGAGGTATATCCCGGTAGGGAACAAAGCTATGGTGAATCATCGACGTTGCAAACGCTCAACCTGTCGTTTTACCCTAATGAACGTGGTCCATATAACCTTGATGCCGATGGTATTAATGCCGATGGTACTCTCATGAACCCTGAAAAGCGTTGGGGCGGCATTATGCGAAAACTCGATGCCACTAATTTTGAGCAATCAAATATTGAATACATTCAGTTTTGGATGCTTAATCCGTTCCTCGACGAGACTGCCGACAACAAAGAGGGTGGTGACCTTTACTTCAACTTGGGTGAGGTGAGTGAAGATATCTTGAAAGACGGATATAAATCATACGAAAACGGACTTCCCATTGACGAAGACAATACCTATGTGAAAGAAACGGTGTGGGGCAAGGTTTCAGAAAAGACCTCGCTCACCTATGCCTTTGACAACGCCACTGGTGCACGCAAAAAGCAAGATGTGGGCTTAAACGGACTGTCAACCGAGGAAGAGAAGAATTTCCCCACTTACAGCAATTATGTGAATCAGTTGCGCACTAAACTGTCGGCCAATACGGTGGCTGAAATGGAAGAAGACCAGTTCTCGCCATTCAACGACCCTGGCGGCGACAACTATCACTTCTATCGCGGCTACGACTATGATGAGCAAAAGCTGTCGATTCTTGAGCGCTATAAGCACTACAATGGCACCGAGGGCAACTCGCTCTCGACCGACGATGCTTCTGACGGGCTGTATCAAACCGCGCGTAGTGTGCCCGATGTTGAAGACATCAACCAAGATAACACGCTCAATCAGTATGAGCGATATTTCCAATACAAGGTGTCAATTCGCCCCGAAGATTTTGTGGTGGGCCGCAACTATATCACCGATAAACAGGTGCATCATGTTTCAACCCGCGATGGCAACGGACTTGATGTTGAATGGTATCAATTCACCATTCCGCTCAACGACTATGAGAAAGCCATTGGCTCAATCAACGATTTCTCAACCATCCGTTTCATAAGAATGTTCCTCACCAACTTCAAGAAGCCGGTGCACTTGCGTTTTGCATCGCTTGAACTGTTGCGTGGTGAGTGGCGTAGTTATGATTATAACCCCGATGAGCGCATCAACCAGCCTGCCGAGGGAGAGGTGGCAATCACGGCTGTAAACATTGAGGAGAATGCCGGTCGAGAGCCGGTGAACTATGTGTTGCCGCCGGGTGTGACCCGAATTGTTGACTCAGGACAATCGCAAATCACTCAGCTCAACGAGCAGTCGCTGTCGCTTAAGGTGACCAATCTGCCTGCAGGAGCCTCGCGTGCCGTTTACCGTAACACCAATCTTGACTTGCGCATCTACAAGCGGTTGCAGATGTTCTTGCACAACGAGGCGCTCATTGACAACGCCACAATGCTGAAGGACGGCGACGTGTCGGCATTCGTTCGTTTGGGCTCTGACGTGAAAAACAACTATTATGAATATGAAATTCCGCTCGACGTTACTCCGCCGCGCTCTGATTATAGCACATATAGTAGCACCGACCAATATGCCGTTTGGCCTGAGCGAAACATGCTCAACTGTAACCTCGACGTGTTTACAGAGGTGAAGAAGAACCGTAACTCGCAGAAGTTGCAGGGCGTGAACGGCGTGTCGTATAATCAACGATTCACTGAGTATGACCCCGACCATGAAGCCAATAAGGTGACGGTGCTTGGTAATCCGTCGTTGAGCGACGTTAAGGTGGTGATGATTGGTATTCGCAACAATTCGAGCGTAACCAAAGAATGTACCGTGTGGGCCGATGAACTGCGTGTGACCGATTTTGACCAAGATGGCGGTTGGGCGGCTCGTGCCAACATGACGCTTGGCATCAGCGACATTGCCACGGTGAATGCCGGTTTCCACAAAGAGACCGTGGGCTTTGGCTCGGTTGACCAGGGGTTGAGCCAGCGCAACCTTGACGATTACACCAACTATAATGTGGCGGTGCAAGTTGACTTGGGCCGGTTCTTGCCCGAGAAGGTGAAGCTTAAGGCTCCAATCTACTACTCAATTACGCATGAAGAAAGCACTCCAAAATACAATCCTCTTGACAAAGACGTGCTGCTTGATGATGCCATCGACGCATGCGACACTAAGGCACAGCGCGACTCAATCAAGGCGTTTGCCGTGACTTCAAAGAGGGTTGAGAGCTTCAGCATCTCGGGTATGAAATTTGATGTGAAGAGCAAGTTGCCAATGCCTTGGGACCCAGCAAACTTCACGTTTAACTACTCGTCAAACAAGCGCCATGACGTTGACCCCGATAACGTGTATGAGAACACAAGCGACTATCGCGGTAGCCTCATGTACAACTATTCTTCGGCCTTCAAGCCGTGGCGTCCGTTTAACTCGGTCAACAAAAAGAGCAAGAATAAAAACATTAAATTCTTGCGCGAATGGGAGTTGAACTGGTTCCCGCAGCAGATAAGTTTCTTCACCAACATATCGCGCTACTATTATGAGCAGCAAACTCGCAACGAGAGCGATATTGACGTTGAGTTGCCGGTGTCGGTGAGCAAAAACTTCTTGTGGGACCGCCAGTTCTCGTTGACTTGGAACCTTACCAAGTCGCTCAATATGTCGTTCCAGTCAAACACCACGGCTCACATTGAGGAACCGATAGGGCAGGTGAACAAGAAACTGTTCCCCGACGAGTATAAGGAATGGCGCGACTCGGTGTGGCGCAGTATCAGAAATCTGGGTACGCCTTATAGCTATAATCAAACGTTCAACGTGTCATATAAGGCGCCGTTCAACAAGATTTCGTTCCTCGACTTTATTACAGCAAACACCTCATATAACTCTCACTACAACTGGGAGCGAGGCACTGTGCTTGAAGAAGTGTCGTCGGGCAACACCATCAGCAACCAGTCAACGCTCACCATTGACGGACGTTTTAATCTTGAGACACTATATAATAAGGTGCCTTATCTCAAGAAAGTAAACAACCGCTTCTCAACATCGCGCAAAACTGAAACCAAGCCTCAAAAGCCTAAGAAGTTTACGCGAACATTAAAGCTCAACGCCGATACGTCGTTGGTGATTAAACACAACCTAAAGACCAAGAAGCTAAAAGTGTCGGCCATGACCACCGAGGGTAAGCCTATGAGCGTGCAAACGCGTGTGATTGACGATAACAGCATTGAGGTGCTCAATCGTGGCGAGATGAATGTGAAATTCACCATCACTGAGGTGACTAAAGAAGAAAAGAATTTCTTCAGCGAGTTTGCCCAATACTCGTTGCGTGGGCTTATGATGGTGCGCAGTTTGAATGTGAAATTGCGCAACACCAAGCAACTGAGCTTGCCGCAGTTCATTCCTGAAATTGGCGACATCTTTGGTCAGAGCAACAATTATGACATTCTTTCTCCTGGTCTTGACTTTGCTTTTGGTTTTGTTGACGAGAGCTACATCGACAAGGCTAAGGAACGCGGTTGGCTCATGTGCGACGAGAATCAAACCACCCCTGCCATCTTCTCGCGTACACAAGAATTTAGCATCGAGGCCACTTTGGAGCCAATCAGGGGACTCAAAATCACGCTAACTGGCAATCGCACCGATAACCGCAACAACCAGTTTATGTTTATGTATAACGATGCCACCAACATCTATTCAGGCACTTATACCAAAACCCACATGGCAATAGCCACTGCATTGAGAGGGTGCTCGTCAGACAACGGATATAACAGCGAGGCGTTTAATACCTTCCTTGCCAACATTCCGCTGGCAGCTGACCGCGTGCGTAGCCAATATGAGGGCCGCAACTATCCGCAACGCGGATTCCTTGCTACCTCAGCATGGGCCAATCAGCCATTCTCATCGCAAGTGGGCGACGTGAGTGCATTGAGCAGTGATGTGCTCATTCCGGCTTTTGTGGCAGCTTATTCAGGCAAAAACATCAATAAGGTTGACCTTAACCCGTTCCCGTCGATAAGTTCTATTCTGCCAAACTGGAAGGTGTCGTACGACGGTCTTGGCAAGATTGATATGTTCAAGAAGTGGTTTAAGAGCTTCACACTCTCGCATGCCTATCAGTGTACCTACACAGTGGGCTCTTACACATCGTTCAGCGATTGGGTTTCGGTTGGCGATGGATTGGGTTTTGTGCAAGATGTGACCACCGGCAATCCTGTGCCATCGTCGCCTTACAATATCACCTCGGTGACCATCACTGAGAAGTTTGCGCCGCTCATTGGCATGAAAGCCACGCTCTATAACAATATGACGCTCAATGCCGAGTATCGCGACTCGCGCACATTGTCGCTCAACTCCACTGCCGGTCAGGTGGTTGAAACAGTGCAGCGCTCGTTTAAGTTTGGGGCAGGCTATAAGATTGCCAATTTCAACACTGTGCTAAAGTTTAAGGGCCGTCAGAACAACGTGAACAACGACCTCTCGCTCAACCTTGATGTGACGCTCAACAACAATAATGCTTTGATTCGCAAGATTGAAACCGGACTTACGCAAGCCACCAGCGGCACACGTTCGCTCGTCATCAATCTCACAGCCAACTATGTGCTGAGCAAGCGTTTGACCATCGGCGCTTATTTCGACCATCAGGTAAACACTCCGCTGGTTTCGTCGTCGGCCTACCCAACAACTAACAGCAATTTTGGCATTTCAATGAATATGTCGCTCGCCAAGTGAGAGGTTATTTGTGGCGTAAATTGTGAAAAAGTGTAACTTTCTTGGGCTTTTTCAATGATTCTTTTATCATTTATGACTATATTTGCAGCGTAAAATGCAAATTGTGCGCGCAAAAAGTGTGCAATATATTGCACACGGCAAGCGCAGCGCGTTATTTAAATATTACTGATTAGTTTTATGGACGAAAACTTAAAAAAGCAGTTGAGTAAGGACGATAGTGGTTTGGCGACCTATGAATATATAGCCAATAACATTGATGGTGACATTGATGATATTTTGCCCGAGCTTATTGAAAACATCATCAACGTTGATAATGATGGCCAGTTTGTGGTGAGTACTGCCCGCTATTTGTTTGCCATTGACTCTGAGAGATACCAGGCAAGCATTAATGTTCTTGTGAAGGCTGCTATTGAAAAAGACCGCGAGCATAAGTATCTTGCCGACTTGATAGCAAGCCTCTATGGCTCTGATTATAAGGAACGTGCCGCCGAGCTTAGTGCAGAAGACGACAACTTCAGGCGCATATATAAGCGTTTATATCCGGCATTGGGTATTTGAGCTGCAGCGAGAAGCCCTTTTTAGTAAGGTCAACAGTGAAATATTTATATAATATAAAGTAATGAAAAAGATTTTGCTGCCCTGTGCTGTTGCATTGACCATGAGTTTTGCCTGCTGCACATGGGCAAAAAGCAATCAGCCTCAAGCAGATAACAGTAATAAAGTGGAAACAGTGGATTTGAAAAAATGCACCAAGGTGGAGGTTAAGACCACTTTGGGCGATATTGAATTGGCATTGTATAACGAGACTCCTAAGCATCGCGACAATTTCATTAAGCTTGTCAACGAAGGCTATTATGATGGAGTGTTGTTTCATAGAGTAATCAACGAATTTATGTGTCAGGCCGGCTATGGCAATTCGCGCAACGCCACTGCCGACACTCGTTTGGGCGACGGCGACCCGGGCTATACCATTGAAGCAGAGATGGTTTATCCCAAGCTGTTTCACAAACGCGGTGCTTTGGCAGCTGCCCGCACTCCTGACCAAGTGAATCCCGAGCGACGTTCTTCGGGGTCGCAATTCTATATTGTTACCGGCAAGAAATACACTGCTGCGCAGCTTGCTCAATTTGAACAAAGCCGCCGCAACCAACAGATGCAGGAGATTTTCAACGGCTTGGCTTCAGCTCATCGCAAGCAAATAATTATGTGGCGACGTGAGGGCAACACACAAGCACTCGACTCGTTGCAGAATCAGCTTGTTGAGCAAACCAAGGCTCAAGTTGAGAAAGACGGTGCGTTCACTTTCACTGCGGCACAGCTCGAAGCTTACCAGAAGGTGGGCGGCACTCCTCACCTCGATGCCCAATACACCGTGTATGGCGAAGTGACCAAGGGCATGGATGTGGTTGAGAAGATTGAAAAGAGCGAAACAGGCCGCAACGACCGCCCGGTGAACGATATACGAATCATCAAAATGACCATTAAGCACTGATGCCACTGCTTCAAAGCGGCGTCTTGATTTCTGCTTCACATGCTGTTGCACACCCGTTGTGGCGCATGTGAAGAATAATTATCGGGCTATTTCAACAGTTAATAAAAGGTGCTTTTGATATGATAAGTTTCAGGAAACACGTATTGGGCAACGGATTGCGTTTGCTTCATCATTACGATGCCACTACTCGCATGGTGGCGGTGAATCTGCGCTACGATGTTGGTTCACGCGACGAGGATGAACACTGCACCGGGTTGGCTCACCTTTTTGAGCACC
The DNA here is from genome assembly GCA_051871515.1 of Muribaculaceae bacterium. Taxonomy (GTDB): domain Bacteria; phylum Bacteroidota; class Bacteroidia; order Bacteroidales; family Muribaculaceae; genus SFTJ01. The sequence goes on from JBJECY010000048.1 coordinate 34,489, forward strand.
TGATGTTCGGTGGCTCGACCAATGCGCCCGACTTCGACGGCGCTTTGCAGGCTGCCGGTGGCGTGAGCAATGCGTGGACAAGCACCGATTGCACCAATTTCTATGAGCTGTTGCCGGCGCAGAACCTTGAAACGGCGCTTTGGCTTGAGAGTGACCGTTATCTGAATCTCACTTTGAGCGACCAGAGCGTGGCTGTGCAAAAGAGTGTGGTGGTTGAGGAGTTCAACCAACGCTGTTTGGGCCGGCCCTATGGCGATTTGTCGCACCACATGATGAAATTGGCTTTCACCAAACACCCATATAGGTGGCCGGTGATTGGCATTGCGCCCAACCACATCTCGGAGGCTTCGGTTGAAGAAATACGTCAATTCTATTATAGCCACTATTCGGTTGACCGCATGGTGATGTGCATCTCGGGCAACGTGAGCTTTGATGATGCTGTGGCAATGGCTGAGAAATGGATGGGTGATTTGCCTGCACGCCAAGTTGCAACGCGCAACATCGCTCCCGAGCCGCCACAAACTATGGCGCGGCATGCTTGTGTGCACAATCCCAATGTGCCCGACAACCTGATTGTGCGCATCTATCACATGTGTGGCGAGAACGACCCCGACTTTGTTGCCGGCGATATGGTGAGTGATGTGCTGTCGAATGGCACATCGGCGCGTTTTCATCGCAACGTGATAATGAAAAGCGACCTTTTCATTGACCTTGATGCTGTGATTACCGGCACCGTTGACCCGGGCTTGCTTTATATCACCGGAAGATTGAGCGCAGGCGCTGATTTTGATAAGGCCAATGCTGTGATTGATGAAGAAATTGACCGCCTCACGAGCAGCGGAGTAACGCAACTTGAGCTTGACCGTTATGCCAATAAGCATAACTGGCGCGAGATGTATGAAAACATCAGCTACGATGCTGTGGCTGAGAAGCTTTGCAAATACGAGATGTTGGGCGATGCTATGCGCATCAACACTGAGGCGGCTAAATATGAGTCGATGTCGGTTGACCATTTCAACCGCGTGGCGCGTAACCTGTTCCGACCGGAGAATTGCTCTACGCTGTATTATGGCCCTGATGCCCATTGAGGCATTGCTCGGCGGTTCCCTCTCTTACGATGTTTTTCCTGTTTTTTTATTCATTGGTGCGGCGCATTGAAGTGCGGCGGCAGCTGTCAGTGCCAAAATACTATGGCTCAATAGTTAGAAAACCATAATAGGTTTGTGTGTGATAATATAATTTTGTACTTTTGCACTGCACTTTTTTCATACAACAACGAGAGAATGAGGAAAACAATTATATATGCAATAGTGGCAATGATGATGTTGCCGGTGACGGCGGCTTGGGCGGTTAAGCGGCAGAAGGTTGAGCCTTCTTATGCGTGGACCATCTCACAGCCGTTGGGCTTGCATTATCCGGGCACAATCGACACCTTACAATACAACTTTTTCCGCTCGGTGATTCCCTCGCTTGTGAGCAATGCTTATGCCACAACCGGCAACTATGGCTCGCAAGGTCAGAATCAGATTTTCTTTGACAGAGAACAGCCGTCGGAGTTCTTCTTTGAAGATGCTCTCTCGGCATGGTTGCCCTCGGTGAATACTCAGGTCTATTATAACACGCGCATTCCCATGACGCTGATGACCTACACGTTTGGCGGCAACCGTTATAGCAACCAGGACCGTTTCACCACCGAATTTTCAGGCAACGTAAACCGTGCAGTGCAAATAGGCGCTGCTGTTGACTATCTGTATAGCAAAGGCTCCTACGATGCACAAAGCGACAAAGACATCACTTGGCGTGTGTTTAGCTCATATATAGGTGACCGATATGAGATGCAGACGTTCTTCAACAAATATAACTTCCTGAACAAGGAAAGCGGCGGTATCACCGACGACCGTTACATCACCAATCCTGCCGAGGTGCAAGGTGGAGTAACAAAGGTCGATACTAAAACCATTCCCACCAATCTTAGCAATGCCCACTCTCAGGTGTGGGGTAGTGAGTTTTATATGAACCATCGCTATAAGGTGGGCTATTATCGCCATTGGAACGACACGTTGCCCGATACCATCATCGCTCGCAAACATTATGTGCCGGTGACCAGTTTCATATGGACAATGAACTATAAAAGCAACAAGCACATGTTTCTCAACGAGAGTTCAACCGATGATGCCGAATTTTTTGGCGGTGTGAATTATTTGTGCGAAAGTGGCACACGAGACATCACCAAGTATTGGCGCCTCACCAACACCATTGGCATCGACTTGCTTGAAGGTTCACGCAGCTGGGCCAAGTTTGGTTTGTCGGGCTATGCCACCTACGAGATGCGCCGTTACACAATGCCCATTGACTCGGTTACGGGGCTTGTTGATGCACAAACCACGCTCACTCCGTTGCCTGAAGGGGTGACAATTGACCCAAAATACACCGACAACGTGGCTTGGGTGGGAGGCCAACTCACCAAGCGCAACGGCTCGTTGCTCACTTATGATGCCGATGCACGGTTTGGACTTGTGGGCTCGGTGGTGGGCGACTTTAGCATAGTGGGCAATGTGCATACCAAGATAAAACTGTTTGGCGACTCGGTGCGCCTGAGTGCTTACGGACATCTCAGGAACGAGGAAGCGCCGCTGTTTATGCGCAAGTTCAAGAGCAACCACTATGTTTGGAACAACGATTTTGGCAAGGTGCGCCGTTTTCGTGCCGGAGGTAAGTTGTATATTCCTCACACCAGAACGCTCATCAACGTTGGCTACGAAACGTTGCAAAACTATGTGTTCTTCAACACGGCAGGCGTGCCTGAACAAGCCAGCGAGGCCGTGCATGTGCTCAATGCCACCGTTGACCAACGCCTGAATGCAGGCATCTTGAACTGGGATAACACGGTGACGTATCAAACCACCTCGCATGAGGATGTTCTTGCCTTGCCTAAGCTGGCAGTATATAGCAATCTCTATTTGAAATTCGCTGTTGCAGGCGTGCTACACGTGCAACTTGGCGTTGATTGCAACTATTACACCAAGTATTATGCTCCCGCCTATAATCCTGCCACCATGTCGTTTCACAATCAGCAGGATTTGAAGTGCGGCAATTTTGCCTTTATGAACGCGTATGCCAACATGAAGTTAAAGAAAACTCGCTTCTTTGTGGCATTTACGCATTTCAACCAGGGTATGTTTGGCGGCGACAATTATTTCTCAACGCCTCATTATCCGCTCAATCCTCGCCGATTGCAGATGGGACTCTCGGTTGACTTCACTAATTGATTTAATGCCCTGACTAATGCATAAAAGTTAGTGCGGCATTGTCAACGATTGCTCGTTATTTATTCACTCCAATGAAAAATTATTACACAATGTTTAAGCAAAGAGAAATGCCCAAAAAAGGTAGGCCCATGGCGTATGTGGTGCTGTTGGTGCTTGTGATAGTGGCAATGGTGAGCTTGCGCAAGTGCGCTGCCGGTGGCGGCTCGCACGTTAGCCGCATTGAGAAAAGCGGTGGCGACACCATTGATGTGGCAATTGAATATTCTCCGGCAATGTGCTATACCTACGCCGACACTTTAGGCGGTTTCAACTACGATTTGCTTAGGCTAATCTCGCAGCGCGAGCATCTGCCAATGAAGTTTCATCTGGTGGTGACGCTGCAAAATGCTTTGCAAGACCTTTATGACGGCAGGGTAGATGTGCTTGTGGCGCAGTTCCCCGTCACTAAGGAAAACCGCACTCACTTGCTTTTCACTGACCAAGTTTACATTGACAGGCAGGTGCTTGTGCAGCTAAAAGACACTGACGGTGCCGTGGCTGTGAAAACCCAGCTCGATTTGGCTGGCGACACGGTGCACGTGGTGAAAGGTTCGCCCATGAGAGAACGCATTTTGAATCTCAGCAACGAGATTGGCGATTCAATATATGTGAAAGAAGAGCCGCTTTATGGTCCTGAGCAGCTGTTTCTGCAAGTTGCCACCGGCGAAATTCGTTATGCTGTGATAAACCGGCGCATAGCTGCTGATATGGTACAACGGTATCCCAATGTTGACATCTCAACCTCAATAAGCTTCTCGCAGATACAGGCATGGGCACTCTCAAAGCATCAGCCGCAACTGCAGAGCAAATTCAATGCTTGGATAAAAGCGGTTAAGGAAACGCCGCAATACGATGCCCTGCTTGACCGCTATATGATGAAATAATACTTTTATAGATTATAGAAAATAGATTAGGTAGGGAAGTGAAAGTCGGTTAAAATACGTTCGTTTCCCTACCTAAATATAATGGATTTAATCTATAACGATTTCTACATTATCGAAGAAGACTTTGCATTTTTAAAAATATGTGCGAAATCATCTTCTATCATGAATAGAACGCAATTCATATCATCAGAATAATCTAAAATGATGCCGAATTGTTTGCCATCACTTATTTTATCTACTAAAGCGTTACACTTGATTTGGAATCCTTTTTGAGAATCTAATGGTAGGTAGCAATGGGTTGAATAATTTTCAACAAACTCGGTTATTGAAATGTCTTTATCCATGTTACTCTCAATTCTCATAACACCATCAACGATGTAAACTTTACCTTTTGGCTGTGAAATTTCCGTCCAGTTCCATGAATTAGAGTCAAATGTATCAATTTGTTGACTATGAGATGCAAAAGAAATTGCAATAGCGCATAAAAGGCACAAAGATAATCTCTTCATATTATTAAAATTTTTCAGTTTATTTTTGTCCCAACCTTGATTGGAATTATTTCATCAAAGTACTGTTTTTCGGTTGTCGTTGGCATAGATGCGCGTGTTTACATGTTCGTATCCTGGATATGAACATTCTATAGAAACAAATAAACAAGGAGATATGTGTTGTGTAAAGGGCTACGGTTGTGTTGTGTTTTCGTCATAGTCTTTGAAGTAAAGTGCAAAGAAATTTCTATTTAACACCTGGCTTATGCGTAAAAGTAGATTCGTATCGATGTCTTGTTTGTGAAAGATTCTATAAATATTTGTTCTGTCGCAATTAATTTTCCTTGCAAGCCAACTAACACTGCGTTCTTGGCGACACAGTTCATTTTCTATTAGATAACGCCCACGCATATATGCGTGAGAACCATCATGCCATCCTTGTGTACTGTTTTTGAATTTCCTATGTTCTCGACTCACAAGATAAGCATAACGCTCAAAATAACATGTAGTGTATTAGAGTTTAGCTCTAATCCATTACAAATATAAAAATAATTTAGATAATTGAAAAACGAATATGTATGTAGCTTGGTTATTCTTCGTCGCTGAGTTGGGCGAGTATCTTTTTTAGCTCCTCGTCGGTTTTAGTGAGTTTCTCGCGGCAGATGGTGAGCAGATGCAGCGAGCGCGATGTGAGTGTTGAGAGGTCGTCGATTGAGCATTGGTTGTTTTGCATCTTAGCGATTATCTCTTCAAGCTCTTTGATGGCGTTGTTATAGGTGATGTTGTTGTCCATTATGATGTGATTTGTTTATTTGTTAACTGTTGATGTCACTTTGCCCTCTTTGAAGTGGGTCACCATCTGGTCGCCGGGCTGCAGTTGCGCGGCATTGGTGACGGCGTGGCCGTTGACGGTGGTGATTGAGTAGCCGCGGTTGAGTATGTTTTGTGGCGATAGCAGGTTCACCTTGTCGGTGAGGTTGCTCAGCCTCATGTTTTCTTGTTTTATGCATTGTGCCGATGCTGTTGCCAGGTTTCTGGCGAAGTTGTTCAGTTGCATGTGGGCGGTGGCAATGCGCGATGATATGATGGTGGGTATCTGCTGCATGAAGTGGGTGAGCTGCATGTTGCTGCGCTCCACAATGTTGCGTGCCAAGATAGGGAGGTTGTCAGCGATGAAGCTGAGGTGCTGTTTTTCCTCGCTAAGGGTGTTGTTAACCAGCGTGGCGATGGCCGTTTGCAATTCGTTGATGTTGAGCAAGCTGTTGTGACAGCGGTCAATGAGCCATTCGGCGGCTGCGGTGGGTGTTTTCACGCACACTGCTGCCACATAGTCAATCACGGTGACGTCGCGCTCATGGCCTATGCCGGTAATCACTGGCAGATTGCAGTTTGCCACGTTCATTGCCAAGTCGTAGTTGTCAAATGAGTTGAGGTCGGTGGTGGCTCCGCCGCCGCGTATGATAACAACCAGGTCAAAGAGATGCAGGTGGTTATTGATGCGCTCAAGTGCATTAATCACTGATGGGGCAGTGTTTTGCCCTTGCATAGTGGCAGCAAAGAGGCATGTATAAAACTTTATGCCAAAGGGGTTGTTGTGCAGTTGGTTGCAGAAGTCGCCATAACCGGCAGCGCCGTTTGCCGATATTACTGCTATGCGCTGCGGCGTTAAGGGCAAAGGCAGTTGTTTGTTCATGTCAATCACGCCTTCGCGGCTCAGCCGATTGAGTATTTCGCGGCGTATGCGTTGCATGTCGCCAAGGGTGTATTCGGGGTATATGTCGGTGATATTGAGCGAAAGCCCGTATTGCTGACTCATGTTGACTGATGCGTTGAGCATCACCTTCATGCCGTTGGCAAGGTCCTGACCTGTGGTAGTGCTGAATTTGCTGAGTATGTGAAAGAGCGAGTTTTGCCAGATGGTGGCTCTTGCGGTTGCCACGGTGTTGCCCGCCGAGTCTTTTTCAAGCAGTTGCATGTAGCCGTGGCGGCTTATGCGCAAGTCGCTAATCTCAGCCACTATCCATTGGCTTTGCAGCGCTGGCTGCGTCATTATCACCTGCTTGAGCTGAGTGAGAAATGCGTAGAGCGATATTCCTTGGGTTTCTTGTGGAGCTTTTTCCATTGGAATGATGTTGCGGGCTATGGGCGCGTTATTGCTTGACGAGTTTAAACTTCATGTTGTTGCGTTGCCGCTGATAGGTAAGAGATGTGCGCAGAAATGGTTTCACCTTTGCCCAATCTTCGGCGCTGAGAAATTGCTCAAGGCCGAGGCGTGCCGTGATGATGGTGGCATTGTCACTGCCTGTGGCAATCTCATAAGAGATGATGGGAAATTTCACTAACTCGTTGATTGTCGCCAAGTCGCTTTTTGCGGTGTTTGGCATTACGAAATCGTTGATTGTAGGTTCAGTGAAAATGTTCTTCTTCTTCAGCAGATTCCAGTGGGTGTCGTAAAACGCTATTTGACTGTCGGGGGCGGGGAGCAAAGTGGTTTTCACCACAGCCACCACCGAGTCTTTGCCTTGCACTGTCTCATAGAGCATCATGTCAATCTTGGTTGCATCAGTGAGTTGCAGCGAGATGCTGTTGTCTGTCACGTCAATAAGCTGTGAGGTGGTGCTTTCGCTTGAGAGCAGATTGTTGGCTGCCACTTTGTTACCCATGTCGAAGTAGTCGAGCATATCAAGGCGCGTGCGTGAAGGCAATATCAGTAATATATTGTCGGGCTCTGATGAGAATAGCTCACGAATGGTTTTGGCTTCGCAGAGTTGTGCGAAGCCAAGGCAAGTTATCAGTATTGGGAGTAGTAATCGCATATAATAAAAAGGGTTTTCCCTGAAAAATTGTTGGTTTCACTAATTTGTTGACGTGAAGTTACACAATTTGTGAGGAATAATCAGCCTTTTTTCTTCTTAAATTTATCGTAGTTGCCGTGAAAGTCGGGCTTTTCACTTTTTTTATCTTTTTTTGCGCGTTTTGCCGGGTCTTTTTTGCTGGCAAAGCGTTCGGCACGGCGTTCACGACGCGATTTTTTGTGCCCCGGACTGTCTTGGTCGTGCTTCCTGGCTGCTTTGCCCTTGTTCTCGCTGGCATAGTCTTTATCGGGCACGGCAATCTCGCAATAGAGACGCTTGCCAAAGAAGTCCTCGCCTTTGAGAGCCGAGATTACTCGGTGTGCTTCGCCTGTGCGCACGTCAAAAAGCGAGTAGCCCGAGAGCAGGTCGATGCGGCCAATGTCAATGCGTTGACCTTTGGCGTTTTGGTTGATAAGCTCAATGAGGTTAGGAGCAAAGAAACCATCGGCCTTTCCGGCGTTGATGTAAAGGCGTTCATATCCTTCTTCGCCCACGCGGCGGTCTTTGTCCTCGTTGGTGCGTGGTGTCTTGGCTTTCTTGTCGGCCTTGTTGCCCTTTTTGCGTTCGGTTTCAGGCACGTCGAGCACGCGAGCGTCTTTGTAGTATTGCAGCAGGCGGTTGGCTTCAAGCGAGAGCACGCGTTTAAGCAGGTCTTCGGTGCTGAGCCATTCAAGCTTCTTCATGATGCCGGGCAGATAGTTGTTGATTTGCTCCTCGTCAACGTCAACTTTCTCAAGTCTGTCGGCAAGGTTGAAGAGCTGCTTGGTGATGATGTCGCTTGGCGAAGGCACTTCTTTGCGCTCAAAGGCTTTGCCAATGCGCTTTTCTATGTCGCGAATCTTACCTTTCTCGCGAGTGTGCACAATTGATACTGAGACACCTGTTTTCCCGGCACGCCCGGTGCGTCCGCTGCGGTGGGTGTAAGTGGCAATATCGTCGGGCAGACCGTAGTTGATTACATGGGTGAGGTTGTCAACGTCAAGGCCGCGGGCAGCCACATCGGTAGCCACAAGCAGCTGTATGTTGTGCTCACGGAATTTCTTCATCACAAGGTCGCGTTGTGCCTGCGAGAGGTCGCCGTGAAGTGAGTCGGCATTATAGCCGTCGCTAATGAGCCAATCGGCAATCTCTTGCGTTTCGCGGCGAGTGCGGCAGAACACAATGCCGTAGATGCTTGGGCAATAGTCGGCAACGCGCTTCAGCGCCAGGTATTTGTCGCGTGCGTGCACCATATAATAGATGTGTCGCACGTTTTCTGCGCCTTCGTTGCGCGAACCCACCACAATCTCTTCGGGGTTGTGCATATAGTTCTTGGCTATTGCCTCAATCTCGTTGGGCATAGTGGCTGAGAAAAGCAGCATTTTGCGTTCTTGGGGCACATAGGTGAGAATCTCGTTGATGTCGTCGATAAAGCCCATGTTGAGCATCTCGTCGGCCTCGTCGAGTATCACGGTGCTCACCTTCTCCATGTTCACGGTGTTGCGCTTAATGAGGTCGATGAGGCGTCCGGGTGTTGCCACCACAATGTGCACGCCGCGGCGCAACATCTTTATTTGGCTTTCAATGCTTGAACCGCCATAAACGGGCAGCACACGCAGATTGTCGATGTATTTCGAGTAGTCGGCAAGGTCGCCTGCTATTTGCAGACACAGTTCGCGGGTTGGCGCAATGATGAGGGCTTGTGGATTTTCGGTCTCAACGATGATTCGTTGCAGCACGGGCAGACCAAAGGCGGCTGTTTTGCCAGTGCCGGTTTGTGCCAGAGCTATAATGTCGTTTTGCTCGTTGAGCAAATGGGGAATTACCTTTTCTTGTATTGGCATGGGGTTGATGAAACCCAATTCGGTGATTGCTTTGATGATATCCTCGCGGACTCCTAATTCTTCAAAAGTTTTCATTAATCAATGTTGTTGTGAATGTTGTTTTGTTAGCTCATTTTCATACGCTGCAATTGTTCATGATGCTGCCTCCTTGGCTCACGCTTGGGGTGGTGCCTTTGTGCAAATGAGGATTTTTGCGCCCTCGAATGAAAATTTTTGCAAAGTTACCTAAAATTTTTCACATTTTGCAACCAATAGCATAGATATAAGCCAAAAACATAATGCCTTAGGTTGACAAAATGTTTTTGGCTTATGGTTTATGTTGATATGACTTGTGATGTCAGTGCATCTCAACTTTGGTGGTTGGCGGTAACGAAGCGTTGCGCTGGTCAACTGAACTGACCACTTCGCGCGCCAATTGCAGGAATGCTGCGCCCGACACTGAGTTTTGCAGCACCACGGGGACACCGTCGTCGCCGCCACGGCAGATGGTTGCCACCAGTGGTATTTGTCCCAACAATGGCACTTGCAGCTTGTCGGCAAGGGTCTTGCCGCCGTCTTTGCCAAAGATGAAGTATTGCTCATCGGGGTGAACTGCCGGAGTGAACCACGACATGTTTTCAACCAATCCAAGTATAGGCACATTCACTTGCTCGCTTTGGAACATGCTTATGCCTTTGCGGGCATCAGCAAGCGCCACTTCTTGCGGAGTTGATACCACAATGGCTCCGGTGATGGCAAGTGTTTGTACCAATGTGAGGTGAATGTCGCTGGTGCCGGGAGGCATATCGATGATGAAATAATCAAGGTCGCCCCAATGTGCTTCGCCAATGAGCTGCTTCAGGGCGTTGCTTGCCATACCGCCGCGCCAAAGCACTGCTTTGTCAGGGTCAACAAGCAAACCTATTGACAGCAGTTTCACGCCATATTTCTCAATGGGAATGATGAGGTCGCGGCCGTTGACTTTTTCCATGTAAAGGTGCTCCTGCTCTATTCCAAACATTTTTGGCATAGACGGGCCAAAGATGTCGGCATCAAGCAGACCCACGCTGTATCCCAATTGCGCCAATGCCACTGCAAGGTTGGCAGAGATGGTTGATTTGCCCACACCGCCTTTGCCAGAGCTTACGCCTATGATGTTTTTCACGCCCGGAAGCGGATTGGCTGGCTTTTGTGGGGCAGGGTTGCGTATGATGGTGGCAATGTTGCCTTTTATGTCAACTTCGGGGCTGATGTAGGTGAGAATGGCTGCCTCAGCCGATTTGATGAGCGACTTGATGAATGGGTCGGTGGGCTTGTCGAATATCAGAGAGAACGACACTCGGTTGCCGTCGATGCGAATGTCATCGGCCACCATGCCCGAGCTTACAATGTCTTTGCCTGTGCCCGGATAGCGCACTTTGGCAAGTGCGTCAAGAATCAGTTTTGGATATAATCTTTCCATAAGTGAGTTTTATTTTTGATTGCGCTGCTCCATTTCTTGCGGGCACTGAATGTAGCCGCGAGAGAAGCTGCGGTAGGTGTCTTCTTCAATTTCAATGTCGGGCTCGGCAAGCGTGCCTTGCTGCGGCAAGTGAAATTTAAGATATTTGATGGTGAGACCGCGGCTAAGCCACTGTTGCTCGTAATAAGTTTTTATTTCAAGAATGTCATCGGCGATGCCCGAGTGGTAAAGGTCGTTGGTGTTGACCTCGGTGGGGAGGTTGTTGAGCTTCAATAGCTCGCTTGTGTAGGTGTAGAGAAATGGGCTGTCGGTTTTTAGATGAACAATGCCGCCGTTGGTGAGTATTCCTCGGTAGAGTTGCAGAAAGCGTGTGCCGGTGAGGCGTTTGCGCGCTTTTTTCATCTGCGGGTCGGGGAAGGTAATCCAAATTTCGCTCACTTCGTTTGGCTCAAAAAAGTGGTTGATGAGTTCGATATCGGTGCGCAAAAAAGCAACGTTGCTGATGCCTTGTGCGGTGGCTTGTGTGGCTCCGGTCCACATGCGAGCCCCTTTGCAGTCAATGCCAATATAGTTTTTGCCGGGGAAGCGTTGCGCAAGCCCCACCGCATATTCGCCTTTACCGCAGCCAAGCTCAAGCACTATGGGATTGTCATTACCAAAAAATTCTTTGTTCCACTTGCCTTTGAGCGGAAATTCTTCGCGTTGCAGGCGTGCAAAAGGGTATTGCAGAACGCAGCTCAATGTCTCCATTTCTGCAAATTTCTTGAGTTTATTCTTTCCCATTTAACCGGTTCTTGTTGTTGATAGGTTGCGATATTTGTTTGATAATAATAGTGTGGCAAAGCCGCCGGGTGGGGCGGCTAAGCGGTGGCAACAGCCGAGATTATTTCACAATCAGCTTGGTTTGCCCCACGATGTAAACACCGGGTTGTGGCACGCTGAATGCGTTCTTGCCAGTCTTCACGTTGAGAGGCACGGTGATGCTGGCTGTGTTGGTGAGGTTGAGCACGGTGTCGCTTGGCGAAATCACTATGATGCTTCTGCCCGATGCATAAATCTGCATCTTGCTCACGCTTGGTGAGGCAATGCCTGAAACGGCTGTGTTGATGGCAAGGTCAGCAAATTTGTGCTCCACACACATTGGATTCTCGCCCGAGTTGTCGATTTGCGAGAATATGATGTTGGTGATATCGGTTTGGCTATTTGAACTTTCCTCGGGATTCACAGCTGCCACGGCGTAAGAAAAGAGGCTTTGGCTGAAGTTATCGAAAACGGCATTGGTGGTTGAATAAACCAACACTCTCAGGTGGCTTTGGTCAATCAGGTTTTCCTCAATAACGTGAGAGTATCCCATGCGCTCAGAGCGGATGATGTATTTGCCATTGGTGGCAACAAACTTTAGTGTTGCCGGAATGGTGATGTCGCACTGAAAGGCTGTGAAGTCAACGGCGTTGACAAGGGCAACGTCAACGTTTTTCACCTCGTCGCGGTCGATGGTGGCGCCCTCGCATGTGAGATAGTTTTCGGCTGTTTGAGCCTTGATGCCGATGGTGCTTGCCAATGCTGCTAAGCCTATTGCCAGCACTGATAATATATGATTGTTTCGCTTCATAGTTTCCTGTGAAAATATATTGTGGATAATACGGTATTATTGCTGTACACTGTTATTGTCTTGATACAAAATGCTGTTGATTACATAGTTGATATCGGTGTTATCAATTGCATCGTCAAGGTTGCTGTCGGCGGTTTCAAACGTGAAGTTGGCAGCTGTTTTGCCTGTGGTGTGGCTGATGATGGCTGTGAGGTCGTTCACGTTGATTTGCTTGTTGCTGTCGGCGTCGCCGTTGAGGGTGAGGCTAAAGTCTTGCCACACGGCTGTGGTTGTGTAGCCTTGTGCGTTGATGTGGGTGGTGAGTGCCACGTTGGGCAGGGTGATACCGCCAAATGCTTCTTCGCCAAGTTGTGGCGGTGTGGTGTTTTTGCTCACTACGCTTGTGAGGCTGTTCCAGTTGGCAAAAGCACGGTCGCCAATATAGATTACGTTGCTTGGCAACACAAGCTTTTGTGATTGGTTCCAACCGTAGTAGGCGTAGTTGCCAACCTCGTTGCTGCTTGAGTCGAGGCCTGTGCCTGATGCAGCGGTGCAACCGGCAAATTGCAGAGGCGAAATGCTTGAGCTGCAATTGCCAAGATTGATATCAGCAAGGTTGGCATCGTAGAAAAATGCGCCCTCGCCAATGTGCGTTATGTTGCTTGGAATGGCTATGCTTGTGATTTGCGAGTTGGCAAAGGCATAAGCTGGTATAACGGTGAGTTTGGGGCATTGAGTGAAGTTGAAGCTGCTTATACCGCAGTTCATAAATGCTGCTTTGCCCATATTTGAGAATTGGCTTTCAGCGCCAAAGTCAATGGCAAATGTCTCGTCGCTACAACCGCAGAAGGCTTCTTCGCCAATTGTTGTGGTGTAGCTGCTCAGCTGCACTTGTGCCAGTGCCGAGCAGTTGAGGAATGCTTGGTTGCCTATGCTGAGAGTGGCTGTGCGGTCTTGTTCGGTCACCGATAGGCTTTTCAAAGCTGTGCAGTGCGAGAAAGCACCGGTGCCAACTATTGTGGTTGATGCCGGCAGGGTGATTGATTCAAGGCTTTGGCATGCCGAGAAAGCGTAGTCGCCAATTGAGTCAAGCTGCTGTGGCAGAACGATGCTTTGCAGCTGTTGGCATCCAAGAAAAGCGCCTTCGCCAATCACTTTGAGTGTTTGCGGCAAAATGAATGAACTGATGTTGCTGCTGGCAAAGCATGAGTTTGGCAGGGTTGCAGCCTCGTATTGGCACATGTTGCCAAATAATGCAATTTGGGTATCGACGGCTTCAATCTCAACGTCTTGCAGGTTGATTGATGTGAGCTGCTTGAGGTCGTTGGCAATAAACGAGAAGTCGCGGGCATCCATAGTGCCTGTAACGGTGAGTTGAGTAATGCTGTTGTCGCTTACCAATGATGACAAATTGCCCGACGTACATTCAATAGCTTGGGCTGATGCTTGGCACAGGGCAAGTGAAAGTGTAAAGTATGATATAATTCTTCGCATAGAATCAAAATAAATGATTGGATATATTTTCATACAAAAATACTAACAAATTTCTGAATGACAATGCCAAAAGTGAAGATTATGAAATTTTTGGGGGACGAAAGATTCCAATAAGAAGTGCAACGGCCAAAGCCCACTCTCCATCGCAGGGG